>JAGGVM010000024.1 GCA_021157985.1 Nitrososphaerota archaeon
GTGAGCCTCTTCATCGCGGCGGGAGTAGCGGAGGCGATCTTCACCAACCTCTTCTCGCCGATAATGCTTCCCGATGGATATTATCAGGGAATAATTCTAGCCCTCATACAGGCGGCGTTCAAGGGAGGATCCTTCGGAGACGTTCTTTACAGGGGCCAGTTCCCGGACATAATAGGCTTAGCCGCGACCATAGCGATACTCCTCCTGATAATCTACCTAGAGGCCTTAAGGATCGAAGTCCCGATCCAGCACGCCCGGGTCTCAGGCTATACATCTAGGTATCCCATCAAGTTCCTATACGTCTCGAACATTCCCGTGATCTTCGCCTCAGTAATCTTCACGAACATCTACTTCTTCTCAACCATGATCTGGAATAGGTTCAACCCCGCTAACCAGAACCCCTTCCTAAACTGGATAGGAACCTTCAACTCAACCCAGCAGGGAATCTACCCGACCGGGGGCCTGGCCTACTACGTAATGTCGCCTGGAAACCTCGCGAGAGCCGTCGCCGACCCCGTTAGAGCCATCATCTACGCAGCCCTAATGATCGTTTTCTGCATAGTCTTCTCCAAGTTCTGGGTCGAGGTCGGCGGACTCTCACCCCAAACAGTCGCGGACCAGCTCGTGAAGGCAGGGATGCAGATCCCGGGATTCAGGAGGGCTCCTGGAATAATAGCGAGGATTCTCCAGAAGTATATCAAGGTGTTGACGATCCTCGGCGCGGTGATAGTGGCGCTCATAGCGATCTTCGGCGACTACTTCAACGTATACGGAGGGGGAATCGGAATACTCCTAATGACAGGAATCCTATATCAGTACTACGAGCTGCTGGTGAGGGAGAGGCTGGCGGAGACCTATCCGTTCCTCGGAAGAATGCTGGGTGAGACCTAGATGTTCAACCCGATGTTCGAGATATTCTTGATAGCCCTCGCCGTAAGCATCGCGACGAACGCGTTGAGGAAAAAGCTCCTAGGCCCGGAGGACATGGCTAAGATGATGGAATCCCAGAGATACAGGAAGATGCTCCTCGAAGCTCAGAAGAAAGGCGACAAGAAAACCGTCCAAAAACTGATGAAAAAGCAAGAATACTACAAGAAGATAGACGCGGAGGTCGGGAAGAAGAACCTCATCCTGATGTTCGCGAGCCTCGGAATATTCTACTTCGTCTACGCCGCCCTCGCCCCGCTCTACGGCGGAACCGGGGTAGTCGCGGTCCTCCCCGGAGACCTCACGATCCCCTTCGTCTCCCAAGGAAACAAGCTCACCTTCATCGGATGGTTTATTTTATCGCTTTTAGCAGTTAATATGCCGCTTGGAAAGGTCTTCGAGGTCAAGCCCGGGGTGATCCAAGATGCCGAGAAGAATGCTGAGGACAAGAAGCAGAAAAAGAAAGTACGTTAGAACTCCGGGAGGAAGAGTCGTAATCCACTACGAAGACGAGAAGAGGAACTTTCATCGATGCGCGAGATGCGGCGCGATAATCCACGGAATACCGAGGGAAAAAGACTACAAGCTCTCGCACAGCCAGCGAACCGTCGAGAGATACTACGGCGGAATGCTCTGCCAAAACTGCTTGGAGGAGCTGATAAGAGCCCAGGTCGCGAAGGAGTGGGAGGAAACCGCTCAGGCTACAGCTTGAAGTATTCCCGCACCGCGGTCAATGCTATGTTGAAGACGGCTTCTTCATCGAGGTCACTCGTATCGAGAACCAAGTGAAAGGGCTCGAAATCCTTTCCCAAATCCACTCCGTAGAGCTTCTTGTAGAGCTCCGCGCTCTCCCGATCCCTCTTCTTCAGCATTTCTAAGGCCTCGTCGAAGGAGACCTTGCTGCGCTTCGAGAGCCTCCTCGCCCTCACCTCAGGCCTCGCCTTCAACCAGATATTGAAGCCGTTTTTGTAGAGCCATGGGAGAACCCAGCTATCTATCACGACCCCTCCGCCTTCAGCCAGCTCCAAGAGCTTTCTGTCCACTTCCTTATCGAAGTCCGGGTTCCTAAGCCGTTCCTCGAGGAACTTGAACCCCTCATCCGTTTCCCACCACTCAGCGCCTCCAGGCCGATAGCCCCGCTCAACGGCCAGCATCTTCAATCCATCTCCACCCGAAACATAGCGCAATCCAAGGGCTTCGGCGAGCCTTCTCCCAAGCGTGCTCTTACCGGAACCCGCGAAACCGCTGATGCAGATCACGATCTTCGACATCAAGACTTAGTCCTAAATGGGATAAAATAAACGATCCTTCAGCTAGGGGACGAGAAACTTAGGCTCGGCTGGAAACTCCTCGACCTCAGAGATCTGCCTCAACCTCCGCATAACCCGCTCCCTGATCTCTAAGGGCTTCAGGAGATCTCGAACTATCTCGCCGTCTCTTATCAGAGGCTTTAGAAGAGGCTCGACGGGCTCGCCGCATATCGGGCATCTCTCGAGCCCTTTCCCGAATGGGACGACCGTGTCGTGGAGATTTCTGCATCTATAGATCTGCTTTCTCCCAGGAAGCTTCCCACGCTTCGAGAAAGGTTTCCCATCTATCTCGACTATATCCATCGCTAGGTCTATCGATGGCGGGAAAGATATTGATGTCCCTACTCCGAAGCCGTCCGCAACGTCCGCGAGCTCCCTGACCTGATCCTCGTCTAAGCCTCCGCTCACGATTATCTTCACGTTCTTATGGCCGGCTAGGTCGAGCGCCCACCTGGCCTCCATCACTATCTTCCTCATGCTCCCGCGCCTCGAGCTCGGGGTATCGAACCTCACGCCGTAGAGCTTTTCTCCGAGAACCTCGGCGGCCGACATCGCCTCGAACCGCTCATCCGAGAGAGTATCGCAGAGAGTTATCCTCGGAACCTCTTCGGGCATTATCTCGTCGAAAGCCTTCCAGGCATCGGCTTGGTTACCGAATATCAGGATGAGCGCGTGGGGCATGGTTCCAACGGGCTTCACCCCCGCCAGCTCCGCGCCGATTATGCTCGAAACCGCATCGCATCCACCCATCAACGCATATCTATCAACCAGCGGGGCGAGAACGGGGTGAACGGATCTTATCCCGAAGAA
>JAGGVM010000080.1 GCA_021157985.1 Nitrososphaerota archaeon
CGACCTCTCCAGTCTACAAGAGCGGGACTTGGAGGGTGACGGGCCCCGTAATCGATCAGGGGAAGTGTATAAAATGTTTGCTTTGCTGGGTTTACTGCCCGGATATGGCCATAATCAGGCTGGAGGACGATAGCGTGAAAGTGGATTACGAGCATTGCAAGGGCTGTGGAATATGCGCGAGCGTGTGCCCGGTTAAAGCGATCACGTTTGAGGAGGTGTGAGAAGAATGGCGCAGGTTGAGAGATTAGCAATCCTAGGGGATGAAGCCGTAGCTTTAGCGGTCAAACAATCAAATGTAGACGTAATAGCCGCGTATCCCATCACTCCGCAGACCATAATCGTCGAGAGGTTGAGCGAGTTTGTTGCGAACGGGGAACTCGACGCCGCGTTCATTCAAGCCGAGAGCGAGCACTCCGCTATATCCATCTGCGTTGGTGCGAGCTTGGCTGGGGCAAGGGTCTATACGTCGACCGCGAGCCAGGGTCTCGCCTTGATGCACGAGATACTTTACGCTACTTCCTCGATGAGGGCTCCCGTGGTGATGACTATAGTGAACAGGGCTTTGAACGCTCCGCTGAACATCCACTGCGAGCACAGCGACGTGATGGCTGAAAGGGATTCAGGATGGGTTCATCTCTTCGCGACCAACGTTCAGGAAGCCTACGACCTAACCTTCGTAGCTTTCAAGCTCTCCGAGCATCCCGACGTCCTATTGCCCGTGTCGGTGAGCATGGACGCGTTCATCCTATCACACAGCATCGAGCCGCTGACCCCGATCTCCGACGAGGCAGCAGCCAAATATCTACCGCCAAGAAAATACGAATACGAGATAGACTTCGATAATCCGATAACTTACGGTACGATGGCGCTTCCGGACACCTACATGGAGTTCAAGATGCAGCTGAAAGAAGCCGTTGAAAAAGCGAAGCAAATATTCCCCGAAGTAACCAAAGAATACGAGAAGATAAGCGGCAGAAAATACGACTACCTAGACACCTATCTAACCGAGGATGCGGACGCAGTCGTGCTCGTCTTAGGATCCACCTATGGAACCCTGAAAACGGTGGCTAAGAGGCTCAGGGAACAGGAGGGTCTGAAAGTAGGCGTGGCAACCCTCAGGATGTTCAGGCCGTTCCCGGAGGAGCAGCTCGTCGACCTCTTGAAGGACATGAAAGCCGTGGTGGTCATGGATAGATCCTATTCCTACGGCGGTCTCGGAGCACCGTTCTACACGGATGTGATCGGAACGCTCTATAGAAACGGCGTAAGAATCCCGGCGAAGAACGTCGTCTACGGGCTCGGAGGAAGAGACTTCACCTTAAAGGACGCCGAAGCGGTCCTCAAGATGGCTGCTAAAGGCGCCCGCGAAGGCGGGTTTGATACGCATGTCCAATGGTGGGAGGTGAGAATGTGACAGCGCAAGTTCCCTTCGTAAAAACCCCAAAGGACATCCCGAGAGAGGATTGGTTCGCTCCAGGTCATAGGCTGTGCGCTGGATGCGGCGCCGCGATAGCTGTCAAATTAATAATGAAGGCGATTAGGGGGCCGACCGTGGTCGTCAACGCTACCGGCTGCGTCGAGGTCGCTACTACCTGCTATCCATATACCTCTTGGAAGGTTCCATATGTCCACGTTGCCTTCGAGAACTCCGCGGCCGTGGCCTCGGGGATCAGCGAGGCGATAAAGATATTGAACAAGAAGCGCGGAAAGAAGCTTCACGACGTGATCGTGTTCGCCGGAGACGGAGGTACGTTTGACATAGGCCTCCAAGCGTTATCCGGAGCCCTCGAGAGAGGCCACGACATGCTCTACATCTGCTACGACAACGAGGCGTACATGAACACGGGGATCCAGAGATCAGGTGCAACCCCGCTCGGAGCAAGCACTACCACCAGCCCGGCAGGGAAAGTGATTCCCGGAAAGCAGCAGAGGAAGAAGGATCTAATCGGAATAGTCGCAGCCCATAGGGTCCCGTACGCCGCGACCGCTAGCATAGCTTATCCAGTCGACCTAATCAACAAGGCTAGGAAAGCCCTCGAGATTCCTGGTCCGAAGGTTCTCCACGTTCTGACGCCGTGCGTTCCAGGTTGGCGTTATCCGCCTTCCGATACCATTAAGCTCGCGAGGCTCGCCGTCGAGACGAGGTACTTCCCGGTCTACGAAGTCGAAAACGGCAGGGTGAAGATAAACATCAAGGTGAGCAAGCCCAAGCCTCTCGAAGAGTTCCTGAAGCCTCAGCGGAGATTCGCCCACCTCTTCAAACCGGAGAACGCCCATGTCCTAGAAGCCTTGAAGAAAGCCGTGGAAGAGAACTGGGAGAGACTCGTCAAGCTCGAGGAAAGCGGCGTAACGATTTAAACAACTCTTTTTACCTTTTTATTAAGCGGTTCTTCTCTCATTTTGTAAGGACTTGGCAAAGCCGTTTATCGTCGTTTGGGAAGGATTGGACGGAGCGGGAAAGACGACCCTGATGAACAAGGTGAGAGAGAAACTAGCCGAGAAAGGCTACTCAGTGGCCACCTACAAGACTCCCAGCGACTCCCCGACCGGCGCCTTCGCGAAGACCTACGGAAACGATCCGGGCGTTGACCCGCTTACGAGGATGCTGTTATTTCTGGCTAACACGAGCGACGATAGCAAGCGGATGAGAGAGCTCGTATCGGAGAAAACTGACTTCCTGTTCATCGATAGATATTATCTCTGCTCAATAGTCTATGGACTCGCCTTCCTGAGGACGAGCGGAACCCAAGTCGGAGAGGAAGAACTCGAAACCACCATACGCTTGTTCGAGAAGCTGGGCGAGCAAGTCTTCCTGAAGCCGGATCTCTACGTCATCGTGGATGCTCCCGAAGAAGATAGGGTGAAGCGGCTGAAGAGGAAGGAAAGCCAAGGAGGCGTCGAGAGCGAGCTTGAACGAGATCTCCGAATGCAGAACAACGTCCGCTTCTTCTATAAGGCCTTCGCCCAGCTCAAAGATGGCCAAGTGATCTGGATAATGAACCTCGAGGGAAGGCTTGAAGAGTCCGCGGACCGATTATCCGCTGAAATAATCTCGAGGGCGCGCAAGGTCGGCTGATTGAGCTTGATCCCGTAGCTCGATGCTATCCTTAAATAGCAGTCGTTTCTCCTTCTCCTCACAAGAGGTGGAGTGTGATGTCCCGCCAACATCTATATCCCGTTTCTCCGCTTTAGCCGCTGCCCTTGTTATCGGCCTTTTGATAGGGTTCGCCGTGGCAATATTCGCCGCGCCGTATATCCAAG
>JAGGVM010000093.1 GCA_021157985.1 Nitrososphaerota archaeon
ATTTTATCCGGCTCCCCGGGCACCATGCATCCCGCGACTATCAGGGGTTTTCCGTACTCCGCTAGCTTGGCGATTCTCCAGAGCATTCGGTCGCTCGTCGGCTTCTTCACGACGCATGTGAAAATTATGAGCTTGTCGGCTTCCCGCGGATCAGATACTATTTCGTGACCTCTTCTCTTCAGAATGCCTAGAGCTATTTCGTGGTCGGCGACGTTGGCCGCGCATCCATATACTTCAGAGTAGATCTTCACCGTTGACTAGCCCTTTTGAAAGGCATGAAATAAAATTATCTCGTGATCAAGGGGTTCCGGGCGGAGGCTAAAACCTTCTCGACCTTCTTCACGTCTCCTCCGAGCATGTCCGCGAGCTCCTCTAACCCCTTCTCTTTCCCCAAGTGCTTCACGAAGTTATCCGCTACCTGTCTCACAACCTCCCATTTCTCCCATGGATACACTATCCAGGCATCGGTCGTCTGGACATAGTAATCGGGCTTGAACTTGCACCAAGGCTTCATGTGGAGCGTTGCGACCCGGGTCTCGAGGGGGTTCTTCGGAGCGATCTCCTTCTCGATCACCGCCTTAAGCGTTAACCCCTCATCAGCGACGTCATCCACTAGGAGAACGTTTTTCCCGGATAGGTCTTTCAAGGCCAGGGGGCTGTAAACCCTTACGTCAAATCTTTTGGCCACGTCAACATAGCTGCTGCAGCCTATAGGGTAGACCGTGGTGAAGCCGAGGACGTCTGAAAGGAGGTGCGCTACGGTCATCCCGCCTCTTAAGATCCCTATAAGGACGTCGGGCGCGTAACCCGAGGAAATTATCTTGTCGGCGAGGCTCTCGACAAGGTGCTGAATATCATCCCAAGAGAGGTTGAGGTACTTGACGCCTCCGACCTCGAAAATCTTCATACCCAAACGCGTAGAAACCATGATTAAAATTTTTCGCGCATTAACAAGAGAGGAGCTGAAACGCTACAACTCTGACCCTCCGAGATTTAATCCTAAAATATTTCGCCTGAAACTGATTAATTGAAGGCCTTTGTCCAAAGTCCTGAGAGACGTGGATCGAAAGCAGATAGAGATTCTGAGAATTCTGAGCGAGTACAATGGCCCAGTGGGGTCATCATTCATTAAAAAAGAGCTCGCAAAGCGCGGCTTCTTTCTAAGCGATCGAACGATCAGATATCACCTAAAGTTGTTAGAGGAGAGAGGGCTCGTCGAAGGCCACGAGAAAGTCGGAAGAACGATAACCAAGGAAGGATTGGAAGAGCTGAGCAGAGCTCTCGCGTACGAGAGAATCGGATCAATCCTGACGAAGTACCTCTCACTCGCCTATAAAACGACCTATTCTCCTAGAGATAACGCCGGCGACGTCGTCGCGAACATAATAATCGTGGACAAAAAATATGAACGCGACTCCCTCAACATAATCTCGGAGCTCTACGAGGGAAAACTTCTCCCATCCCCCTACTACAAGATACTCGATGAAGAAGAAGAGTACAGGGAGATAAGCGTTCCAAGAGGCAAGACCGCTATCCTGACCGTCTGCAACCTCACTATAGACGGGGTCTTGATACACTCCGGCATACCGCTGATCCTGAGATATGGAGGGCTCGTCCAGTTCTTGAAAGGAAAGCCGGTCAGGTTCGTCGACTTAATGGATTACGAACACACCACTCTTCACCCATTAGAGATCTTCGTCTATAAGCGCGCAACATCGATACTCAGAATATTGAAAACGGGCTCGGGCATGATCCCCGCGAACATGCGGGAGATACCTGCCCCCGCTAGAGAGAAGACTGTAGAAGTTCTTCAGGAAATGGCCGATCTAGGCTGGAACGGAGTGCTTAAAGTGGGATTGCCGAATGAGCCTATCTTCGGGGTACCCGTCTCGATAGATAGATTCGGTATCTCTATGGTAGGAGGGATGACGCCGGCGGCGGCCATGGTGGAGTCCGGGATACAGGTGGAAACCTTCGCCCCCCACTGCATGGTAGATATAAGAGATATGGATAGGGTTTAGATGTCGAAGTAGAGCTGGAATTCGTAGGGATGAGGCCTCATCTCGAGCTCTCTGAGATCCCGCTCCTCCTTCTCAATTATCTTCTCTATTACGTCCTCGGTGAAAGCCGGCTTGAGATACTCGTTATCTGATCTTAACGCCTCTACGGCTTCCCAGAGGTTCTTCGGAAGCTCCCTTATTCCAAGAGACTTCCTCTTCTCAGCGGGCATGCTATAGATATTTTCGTCAACGGGGTCGCCTGGATCGATCTTCTTCTTAACCCCATCCAGCCCCGCTAAGAGTATAGCCGATAAAGCGAGATACGGATTGCAAGAGGGATCCGGGGGACGATACTCGATCCGCTTGCTCTTGTTTTCTCCTTTCTGATATATTGGAACTCTCACGGCGGCGGAGCGGTTTCCCCTGCTCCATGCGAGATATACTGGTGCCTCATAGCCTGGGACGAGGCGTTTGTAGGAGTTAGTCGTCGGAGAGGTTATCGCTGAGAGCGATCTCGCGTGCTCCAATAGGCCTCCGATGAAGTATCTGCCTGTTTGGCTGAGCTCTGCGTATTCGTCTGATTCATCGTAGAAAGCGTTTTCGCCTCCTTTCCAGAGGCTCATGTGGACGTGCATTCCCGACGCGTTGTCGGCGAAGATGGGCTTCGGCATGAAGGTGGCCACTTTTCCATGCTTCTTCGCCACGTTTCTAACCACGTATTTCAGGGTCATTATATTGTCGGCGGTTGCCACGATATCTCCGGGAATCATGTTTATCTCGCATTGGCTTGAGGCGACCTCGTGATGGTGGACGAGGCATTTCACGCCGAAGTAGTCCTCTAACAGCACCACGGATTCTCCTCGGATCATCGCTAAAGTGTCCTGGGGCTCCGTCGGATAATATCCCTCCTTGAACCTTATGGGATAATCCGCTGATGGGTTCCACGGGGTTTCGAGGGACTCCACCTTGTAGCTCGCTTCCTTATAGGAAGCTAAGACGTTCCAGGAGACCTTGTCGAAGACGAAGAACTCGACCTCGGCCGCAGAGAGAACATCGTATCCAAGTTCTTTCGCATAGTTCCTGGATTTCTCCGCGATCCACCGCGGATCCCTGCTGAACCTGCCTTTACCATAACCTTGATAGATATCGCAGAGAAATCTGGCTGTTTTCTGGCCGTTTTCTCTGAGCCAGGGGATTAAGGCGAAGGTCGAGGGATCGGGTTTCAGAACCATGTCGGAGTCGTAAATCTCGACAAACCCTTGGATCGAGGAGCCGTCGAGCTTCGGGAGACCTCTCTCGAAAACAGATTTATCTATCGTCCAAGAGCTGATGCTCGTCTGCCTGAGCTTTCCGTAAAGATCCGTGAACTGGAGGTTGATGAACCGCACATCGTTTTCTCTGAGCAATCGCAGGGCTTCGTCGGCCGAAATCCGGGCGCTCCCTCCGCCAGCATACTTAACTTCCTGCACTCCCCCCTCACCGACTTGCAACCCTATATTGGCAAATCATTTATAAAATTTGGCAATCGGTTACCGGCAACCTTATAGCCATGTTAGGGACAACACATAAGAGATGAGCTGGGGGGCGAGGGTTAAGCCGAGGCCTGAGGAGAGAAGCCGCGTGCCGGACGCCTGCGCTATAGCCGCCGTGGCCAGCTTGAGCGGGAACCTCGTTCCGGGCTCGGGGATCGTTGAGATGTTGAAGGCCATGGGGCCCCGGTACAATGGCCTAGGCGGCGGCTTCGCGGCTTACGACGTTTACCCCGATTTCCCCGATAACTTCGTCCTCCACGTGATGTTCGAGGATGAGGGGTCGAGGAGGGAGTTCGAGAGAAGGCTTGGGGAGAAGTTTCGGGTAGCGTTCTCCGAGGAGGTTCCGACCAGGAGCGGGGTCTTCGAGGAGCATCCGATCACTTGGAGATATTTCCTCGGTGAAGGTGGAGAGGGGTTCGAGGAGAGGGTTTTCAGGTTCGTTATGGCCGTGGATGAGGGGATCGATGGAGCTTACGTTGTTTCAAGTGGGAGAAACATGGCGGTCTTCAAGGGCGTTGGAAGACCTGATAAGGTGGCCGAGTTCTACAAGGTGGAATCCTATAAGGCGGCTATGTGGCTCGGGCACGGCAGATATCCGACTAACAGCCCGGGCTGGTGGGGCGGCGCACACCCCTTCAACATACTCGGCCTCAGCGTCGTGCATAACGGCGAGATAAGCTCCTACGGAATAAGTAAGAGGTATCTGGCGAGCAAGGGGTACAAGTTCATCTTCCTAACGGATTCGGAGATGCTCTCCTACGCGTTCGACTACCTCCTCCGGGTGGAGAAGCTGTCGGTGGATGAAGCCTGCAAAGTGCTTTCACCGCGCTTCTGGAAAGAAATAGGAAACGGGAACGAGTTTCTGAAGAGGTTGAGGATAAGATATCAGGAGCTCCACGTCAACGGGCCGTTCAGCATCGCCGTGGGGATGAGGATTAACGGAGATCTCTATATGCTTTCCTTGACTGATAGGTTGAAGCTCAGGCCCCTGGTCGTGGGGATGTCGGACGACCTCTTCATGGCCTCAAGCGAGGAATGCGGGATAAGGGCGATCGAGCCTAACGTGAAGAAGATTTGGAGGCCTAGGGCGGGGGAGCCCGTTTTAGTCAAGGTGAAGCGAAGTGAAAATTGAGAAGATTCCCGAGTTCAAGGTCTTAATCGATGAATCCAAGTGCATTAGATGCAAGATCTGCGTTAACGAGTGCAGCTTCGGCGCCCTCAGATACGATAAGAAAAAGAACAAGATCGTCTCGAAGGACTGGCTATGCGTCGCATGCCTCCGATGCGTCGCCAAATGCCCAACCGGCGCTATAACTATAACGAGGAACCCTATATCACTCAGCCCACATGACTACTGGACCGAGAGAGTTAGGAGGGATATCTGGATAAGAGCAGAGACGGGGAGCCCCAGGCTCGTCTCGATGGGAACGAATCTGAATTATCCATCGATATTCGATCACCTGCTCTTAGACGCGTGTCAAGTGACGAACCCGCCGATCGACCCGCTTAGGGAGCCCATCGAGCTCGAGACGTATCTGGGAGACCGGTCGATAAGCGTTCACTCTGAGGATCCCCTCGGATTGATGATCGAGGTTCCGATAATCTTCGGCGCCATGAGCTACGGATCGATAAGCTTGGAGGCTCAGAAGGCTTTGGCTAAAGCCGCTAAGGAGCTTGGAACCCTCATGAACGTCGGCGAAGGAGGACTCCACCCAGACCTATATCCATATGGAGATAACATAATAGTCCAAGTTGCTTCAGGGAGGTTCGGGGTTCACCGAGATTATCTCAACGCCGCGGCAGCGGTGGAGATAAAGATAGGGCAGGGAGCGAAGCCGGGAATCGGCGGGCATTTACCAGGTGAGAAGGTGACGGCGGAGATCTCGGCCATGAGGATGATCCCTGAGGGGACGGACGCCCTCTCACCCGCACCCCACCACGACATCTACTCGATAGAGGACTTATCCCAGCTCGTCTACGCCATCAAGGAGGCAACCGACTACTCTAAACCCGTCTTCGTCAAGATAGCCGCTGTTCATAACGTGGCCTATATAGCGAGCGGAATAGCCAGATCAGGCGCGGATGGAATAGTGATCGACGGCTTCAGGGGAGGGACGGGCGCGGCCCCGCAGGTGATAAGGGACAACCTCGGAATACCGATTGAGATAGCAATAGCCGTAGTCGACGATAAGTTAAGAGAGGAGGGGTTGAGGGAGAGAGTGGCTTTGATAGCGTCCGGAGGAATCAGGAACAGCGGAGACGTTGCGAAGGCGATAGCCCTTGGAGCCGACGCCGTGGCCATCAGCACGGCAGCCCTCGTAGCCATGGGATGCACCCTTTGCCAGCACTGCTATACGGGGAAGTGTCCATGGGGCATAGCAACCCAAGATCCAAAGCTCAGAGCGAGATTGAACGTAGATGAAGCTGCGAGGAGGGTGGTGAACCTAGTTAAGGCGTGGAGCACGGAGCTTAAGGAAATACTCGGCGCCCTGGGCCTCAGCAGCATAGAGGGACTTAGAGGTAACCGGGAGAAGTTGAGGGGAATAGGATTGGATGAACTAACTCTCAAGATGCTCGGCGTTAAGCCTGCTGGGAGGTAAGAAAGGTGACCGTGTTCGAGATAGATTGTAGAGGATTGAACTTCAAGGCGGTGAACCGCGAAATAAAGAAGGCCGCGGAGAGAGGCGAAAAGCATCTGAGACTTCTCAACGTGAACGGGCAGAGATACATATGCGGAGGCCTCAAAGGGGAAGTGAAAGTGGAGATACATGGTTTTCCAGGAAACGATTTAGGGATATTCATGGATGGACCGATGGTAGAAGTATACGGCAACGCGGGAGACGGAGTTGGAAACACGATGAACTCAGGCCACATAATAGTGCATGGAGACGTGGGAGACGTCGTCGGGTACTCGATGAGGGGAGGCAGGATCTACGTAAGAGGAAACGCAGGATATAGGCTGGGAATCCATCTAAAGGAGTACGGTGAGAAAAAGCCGATCATAGTAGTAGGCGGAGAGGTGGGAGATTTTCTAGGAGAATACATGGCGGGCGGAGTCGTGGTCGTGCTAAGGCTTGAAAGCGATGGAGCAATCGAGAGCAGGTTTATCGCCGCCGGGATTCATGGAGGTAGGATATTCGTGAGGGGGAGAATAGATGAGAATAGGCTTGGCTTCGGGGCAGCCGTGTCGGATCTAAGCGAGGAAGATTACGGCTTATTAGAAGAACTCGTCCGCGACTTCTGCAGGGTTATGAAGTGCTCGAGTCGCGGAGTATCTTCCGAGGAATTCGTTAAGATCATTCCCGTGAGCAAGCGGCCGTTTGAGAAGCTCTATCATCAAACGTCCATCAAGGTTCCCTAATGGCATACGATTTCCGGCAAAAGGTTACCATCAAAGCTTTAATCCGAGGTAAACGAATTAGAATACGTCATGGTTCTCGCGGTTAAGTCGGAGAAAAACTTTCTCGGAGATGTTCTTAAGCAGTTCGACGAAGTCGCGGACATACTGGGAATAGATCCGGGTCTCAGAGACTTTCTGAAAACGCCGAAGAGAACGGTGATAGTCTCGATTCCAATAAGGATGGACAGCGGGGAAGTCAAAGTCTTCACTGGATACAGAGTTCAACACAACAACGCCCGAGGCCCTTTCAAGGGAGGAATAAGATACCACCCGGAGGCGGACTTAGATGAAGTCACGGCCCTAGCGATATTGATGACTTGGAAAACCGCGGTGGTCGATATACCGTTCGGAGGGGCTAAGGGGGCGGTGAAATGCGATCCCAGATACATGTCGAAATCCGAGATCGAGAGGCTCACTAGGAGATATACCGCCGAAATCGTGGACGTAATCGGTCCTCACGTCGATATACCCGCACCGGACGTTTACACCGACTCCCAGATAATGGCCTGGATAATGGATACTTACAGTCAACTCAAGGGAGCCCCAACCCCCGAAGTGGTTACGGGTAAGCCCGTGAACTTGGGGGGATGCGAGGGAAGGGAAGAGGCCACGGCGTATGGAGTATCGGTCTGCGTGAGAGAAGCCGCGAAGAGATATGGTATAACGTTTAAGGGAGCGAGCGTCGCGATTCAGGGGTTCGGGAACGTGGGATCCAATGCCGCGAAAATACTTTACGAGTGGGGCACGAAGATCGTGGCGGTCAGCGACTCGGAGGGCGGAATCTACGACCCGAACGGCCTAAACCCCTTCAAGGTCCTAGAGCATAAGAAGAAAGCTGGCACCGTTAAGGGATACCCTGAAGCTGAGAATATCTCGAACCGCGAATTACTCGAGCTCGACGTGGACTTCTTGATCCCAGCGGCAATCGAGAGACAGATAACCGAGGAGAACGCGGGCAACGTGAAAGCTAAGGTGATAGTTGAGGGAGCGAACGGGCCGACGACGTCGAAGGCTGATGAGATCTTAGCCGAGAAAGGAGTGAAAGTCATCCCCGACATATTGGCGAACGCTGGAGGAGTGACCGTAAGCTACCTCGAATGGGTTCAAAACCTCCAAAGATTCAACCTGACGAGACAAGAAGTTCTGAAAAGACTCGACGACAAAATGGTGAAAGCGTTCAACGAGGTCCTAGAATACTCGGAGAGATACGAGGTCGCTCCGAGGAAAGGCGCCCTAATACTCGCGGTCCACAGGGTCGCGGAGGCGGTGAAGTTCCTCGGGATATGGCCTTAAACCGGTTCTCCCGGGGGACACCTAATTTTAATTATGTCGCGTCGTTTAACGTGTCGGTTTAGATGAGGTTCTCGACGGGGCTTCCGAGGCTTGACGACGCTCTGGGAGGGGGAATCCCGACAAAGTCCATAACCCTGATCTACGGTCAGGAGAAATCCGGCAAGACCAGCCTGGTTCTCAGGATCATCGCCTCCGCGGCCAGAGCGGCTTCCGCGGCTTACGTGGACTGCTCTGGGAAGCTTCATCCGGAGAGGTTAAGCCAAGTATTAGAGGCGAACAGGGTGGAGAGCGACAGGGTTTACGTCACCTCGGTAGATAACTTCCTTCAACAAGAGGAGATCATTCTCAAGCTCCACGACGGCGGCGCCCCCGCCCCGCTGATAATCTTCGACGACTTCACATATCTTCACCGAATGGAGCTAACCGGAAATGTAAGGGAAGATACGCGTGTTTACAAGAGGCTTGCTTTCCAACTAGCCGCTCTTAAGGAAGCCGCTTTGAACTGGGATTTAGCCGTAATCGTTGTGGGGCAGGTTCACAGCATACCGGAGTCGGGCGAGGCGCGCGCCGTGGCTCGGAGAATACTCGGATACTGGGCTGACCACGTTCTCAGGGTTTCGAGAGAACCTGGAAAAAAGTTTAGCACGATATCTTTTGAGAAGCCTTTCAGAGATAGGGTAGTGAGGTTTAGGGTTGTGAGATCAGGCGTTTCACCGCTTTGACCCTTCAGGTGGGTTGAGTGAATTTCTCGATGAGCCCGTTGTAGATTCCGAGGAAGGCGAGGAGAAGGGCGAGGAAGCTGAAGAAGAGCATGTACTTCGTGGTTCTGGGGTCTGAGGGCCTTGAAACCGCTCTGGCGTAGAGGAACAAGCCGAAAGCCGCTAAAGCGTAGTAGAAGAAGACCACTATCGTTTCAGCATGCGTCTGCATCCTCACATCCCATAAGAAGATCCTCATTCCACCGCCTCTCAGATAAATTATCGAGAGAGGCCTATTTGTCGCGAGAGAGTAGGTGAAGCCGCTGAAGAAGGCGATCACCAGTATTATCAATATTGCCGTTACGGCCTTGTCCGCCGTCTCCGATTTCAGGGCATCAACGAGCCTGGAAACGCCCTTCTTCCTGTAGCTCATCAACTGAAAGACAGTTAATAACAAGGTAAAAAATTTACCGGATCACCTTGGAGCGAGCTCCACGGTCACTCCGAGCCTTTCCTCGAGCTTCGGAAGAAGCTTCTCCAATCTCTTGAGCTTTGATCGAGCAACCCTGAAAACGACCTTATCCAACGCGACTTTCTCAGCGAAAACTCCGGGATCCGTCTTCCTAATGGATCTGAGAACCTTTTTCACGGATCTCTCGATGGATCTAAGATCCTCAAAGACTTTCGATAAATCTCGGATTACGATCTGACCGTTCATCGAATAAAGCTCTAAGACGGGCTCCTCGCCCCTGAATATGTAAACGACCAGCCCCGGAAAAACCGTGGTCAGGCCCATCGGAGCTCGAATAGACTGAGACACGCGGTAAACCTGAATGGGCTGCCCGCATTTTACCTCGATTATTTTCTGGATCACGTGGGGGATCTGGGGAAGCGGGATCTTCTCGAGAGCGTTTTCTAATGCGAGCTTTAGTTCCCGTGAGCTTAGGAAGGCGACCACGTTTATCCCGGATGCGCGCAGGCTTCGAATCAGCTGGAAGTCTCTCGGCTTTCGCAGTTCATCGAATATCACGTAATCCGGCTTGTTCAAGGCTATGAACTCTACAGTCTTATCGAGGTCGCCGTTCAGTCCACCGTAATAAGGTAGAGAAGCAGAGGATCTCCTCGAATATCCGATGACCACTACGAGGTTTCCGAGGTCGCGTA
>JAGGVM010000060.1 GCA_021157985.1 Nitrososphaerota archaeon
CGTGTCGGCCGACGAGCCTAGAAAGGGTGAAAAGCTCTACCACGTCAGGGTCAAGCCTGGTGAAATATCGGGCTACGTTCTACTACCCGGGGACCCGGATAGGGTTCCAAAGCTCGCCGAGCTCTGGGATGAGGCTTGGGAGGTCTCTCATAACCGGGAGTTCAGGGTCTGGACCGGCAGGCTCGATGGAAGGCTCGTGACCGCTTGTTCAACTGGGATAGGCGCATCATCCGCCTCGATAGCGGTCGAGGAGCTGGCCAGGGCGGGCGCCCACACTTTCATACGCGTCGGGAGCACCGGGGCGATTCAGCCGGAGATACGGCTCGGAGATCTCATTATATCCGCGGCGGCCGTAAGGCTTGAAGGTGTTACCCGGGAATACGCTCCACCGGAGTATCCCGCATACGCGGATCTCGAAGTCCTCTTAGCGTTGATCGAGGCCGCTGAATCTCTGGGTATCTGCTACCATGTCGGAGTAACCGCGACGACCGGCAGTTTCTACCTGGGGCAGGGAAGACCCGGCTACCGTGGATACTCGTGGAAGTATTCTGAGAGCTTTTTGGAGGACCTGCGGTCTATGAGGGTTCTCAACTTGGAGATGGAGACCTCGGCGATTTTCACATTGGCCTCGCTTTACGGGCTCAGAGCAGGCTCTGTTTGCGCCGTGTATGCTGACCGGGTTAGAAACGAGTTCGATGTGCGAGGTGAGCGCGAGGCTGCGAAGGTCGCGGTCGAGGCAGTTAAGATTCTCCAGGAATGGGGCGAGCTCAAGAAAGCCTACGGCAAAAAGCGGGTTACCCCATCGCTTCTCAAATATTGGAGAAGGTGAGGCTTGCTACTGCTTCTCCTTCCTAGGCTTTCTAACCGTGATCTTCGTGGTTATCAGCCTCTCGCCCATGAAGAGCCAGGAGCTGAGGATTATCATCAGGAAAGTGTATGCCAGCATTATCACTATCGAGAGGACCGCTGAGAACAGGTCCCCTACGAAGCCGCTTTGAATGGCGAGGAACAGGTGGGTGAATGGGTCGAGGAAGAGGGCGAGCTTGACGAGGTAGGGTAAGTCCTGGAAGGACGTGAACATCAGGATGAAGAACGGCGGCATGAGGAGGGGGAAGCTTATGGCTCCGATGAGCTGCTGAGCGCTTCTAACGTCTCCTCCGAGTATCCCCACCAAAACCCCGAGGCAGGTCGTCATAACCATAGCTATCAATATGGCCGTTATCATGACGGCGGGAAATATCGGGGAGGGCTCGACCAATAAGAAGTCGAGGTTCATCGTCGGGGCGCTCGAGACGGCGACCGGGGCCAACGTGGACATCGTTCCAGCCAGCATCAAGCTGTAGATCCCGAACCCTATGAGAAACGAGATCGTTCCCAAGAGGACTATGAGGAACGTTCCCAGGAGCTTGCTGAGAAGTATGGCCATCCTGCTCGTGGGCATGGCGAGCAAGATCTCAAGTGTTTTAGATTCTTTTTCGAGGGCTACGCTCGTGGCCGCAACCGAGGAGGCATAGCTCGCTATTATCACGGCGACCATCGGAATCCCGACTAAGACCGTCATGAAGATGGATCCTATAACCGACAGCGGGGCGTGAATCACTTTCCCGAAGCAGATCACTATCGAGTCTTGGGAAACGGGGTTCTCGAAGAACTTCGGGTTGATCGCGTTTCCGTGAATTCTTTCCGCGAGCGATCTGAACGCGCTCGTCAAAGCCTTCGATATCTTATCCCCTACGGTGAACTCGGAGAGCGAGAGGGATTTAACGTTGTAGATCATTTTAACGCTGCTTCTTTCAGCTGAGGTGAGGTTCTCCGAGAACCCGCTCGGAATTACTAGAACGTATCTGAGGTTATGCTTCTCCGCGGCTTGAACGCACTCGACGGGCTGAACGCATTTCAGCCAAACCACTTGAATGTTTTCCTCTCTCAGGGTTTCGGGGAGAACTGATTTAGTCAGGTTCGTTTGGTCGAAGTCCGCGACTCCGAGCGTGATTCCCCCCATCGCTTTCTGGGCGGTCGTCCCGATCCCTAAGCCGGTTAAGGCGCCCATGAGCGGGAAGATTATCAGGGGGACTATTAGCACACCTATCAGTATGCTTTTTTCGAGCAGCAGCTCTTTCACTTCTTTTCTTAGAAGCGGGAGAAGCATTTCCCTCATCTCCTTATGAGATTCGCGAAGACCTCCTCGAGGTTACTGCATCCGCATTCCTCCTTAAGCTCCCTCGGCCTCCCCTCCGCGATTATTTCCCCGTTATTGATGAAGGCGACCCGATCGCATAGATACTCGACTTCAAGCATGTTATGGCTCGAGATGATGGCCGAGGCGCCGTTCCCTTTAACGTAGTCTTTGATGGCGTTCCTCACGTGGACCGCGTGCAATACGTCTAGGCCTGAGGTTGGTTCGTCGAGGATCACTACTTTCGGCTCGACCATGAGAACTGAGGCGAGTAGGATTCTCCGTTTCATCCCCTTGCTGTATGATCCCATGGCGTTTTTCAGCGCCGATCCCAGCCCCGAGATTTTCGCTCCACGCTCCACGTGCTCCGTTCCCTTTCCATAGACGTCGGCCATGATCTTCAGGAACTCGTATCCTGTTATATGCCTGTAGACTCCGGCGTCCTCGGGTAGGTAAGTCATGTTTCTCCTGACCTCGTCGGCCTCGTCTCTAACGCTGTGGCCCATTATCCACGCGTCCCCTCCATCCGGTGAAAGTATCGTGGCGAGTATGCGGAGGGTGGTGGTCTTCCCCGCGCCGTTCGGCCCTATCAATCCGAAGATCTCCGAGCGGTCGACCTCGAACGAGACGTTTCTGAGAGCCACCTTCTTTCCGAAGCTCTTTCGAAGGGAGTCGACGACTATGGGCTTCAAGCTCTCCTACACCTATTGGGAGGAACAATCCATATAAGAGGATTAAATCATTCGAGCATCTTCTGCCAATCCGATTTGATCTCCGGTTTTCCCTCAAGCTTTCGAATGTAGTTGTCGGCCGATAGGGCGGCGATCGCGCCTTGAGCCGCGGCAATAACCGCCTGCTTATACGGCATATCGGTTACGTCTCCTGCCGCGAACACTCCTTCCCTGCTGGTTCTGCAGAGCTTGTCCACGATTATCTCGCCGTTCTCGTTCAGGTCCACGAAGTCCTTCAGCCACTTCGTATCAGCTATGTACCCCATCTCGATGAAGACCCCGTCCACATCTATCTCGCGCTCCGAATCCGAGTCAATTTCTCTAACCACTATAGACTTCACGACCATCTCCCCTCTTATTTCTGAGACCCTTGCTCTCTCCATGATCTCCGCGCCGAGCCCCCTGAGCTTTTCAGCGAGCTCCCCGGAGACTCTCCCCGGAGAAATCACGATCACCTCGTTTTCATACTTCCTCAGGATGGAAACCGCTTCGTGAAGGGCTTCTCCTACTCCGACGACCGCGGTTTTCTTGTTTCGGTAGAGCGGCGCGTCGCAGACCGTGCAGTAGCTTACGCCCTTACCCGTGTATTCTTCTTCACCTGGAACGTTCAGCTTCCTGGGCTTCTTGCCGACTGCGAGGATAACGGTCTTCGTCTCGTATTCTTCTCCGCCTCGGATTCGAACCTTGAAGCCGCCGTCTATCTCGGAGATCTCCTCCGCCTCGTCGTATATCACCTCGCATCCGAACTCGTTCACTTGCTCGAGGATGCTGTTCGCGAGCTCGTATCCCGAGATAGGCGGAACCGCTGGAAAGTTCTCTATACTCGGCGTTAGGCTCAACTGGCCTCCGATATCGATCGTGATCAAAACCGTGTCGAGTTTTTGCCTCGAAGCGTAGAGGGCCGCCGTCAACCCCGCCGGCCCGCCCCCTATTATCACGACATCGCGCATCGAGTTTATTCCAAACCCCGGCCTCGCTTTAAGCATGACGCGGAAGATAGAAAAACTATAAACACGCGGATTAGAGCTGAATCGGAGATGAGCGAGAGGTTTCGCGCGGCCTTGAGCTGGA
>JAGGVM010000067.1 GCA_021157985.1 Nitrososphaerota archaeon
CCTGACGACTCCATGCCGCCCTATCTGCTTCACGGTTCCGTTCAGGGTCATCATGTCGGCGACGATCATCAGGTGTCTGACGTCGACGTCGAGTCCCTGCTCCTCGAGCACGTGCTGGAGCTCATGCATTATCGCCATCCTCGCGGCCTCTATTCCAAGGACCGATGCGATCTCGTGTATGTTGTTCGTGTAGACGCGCCTGTGATCGACTTCAGGTATCTGGAGGACCTCCTTCAGGTTCGAGCCCTCGGTAAGTATCACGTACTCTCCGTCCTCGTATTTCACGATCGTCTTCGTTATCCTCTTAACTCCCTTGACCTTCATCGAGAGGAGCTTCGACTTCAGCTTGTCGAGATCTCCATCTTCCGAGTAGACCGCGAAGGTTTTCTGGGCGTGGCTGTACTTCAGCTTCAGGGACTTGATCGCCTGCTCCACCTGCCTCGTCGTCACTCCCTCGTTTCTCATGGCCTTGTCGTCCAGCTTGATTATGACGGCGTTCCTCCTCAGATCCAAGCCTATCTCCGAGACCACGTCCTCGAGGACCGTGTACTTGATCTTCTTCGCGATCTTCTGAGCCTCGGACGCGTCCTTCGCGTACTCCTTCTTCAAGGGTATCCTCATGATCGGAGTTGAAGGAGTCTTCCGCGCGTCGACTATCTCTATGAGCCGCGGGAGGCCTCTGAGAATCGACTGCTCGCGCACACCGGCGAAGTGGAAAGTCCTGAGGGTGAGCTGGGTGCTCGGCTCGCCGATCGACTGAGCGGTGACTATTCCGACAGCTTCACCGGGTTCGATCCTGTTCTTCATGTATTCTTTGTAGGCTTCTTCGAAGAGCTTCTCGGAGTCTTCGGCTGAGAACTTCTTTGAGAGCACTTCTCGCTTCAGCGCGGCGACGAGCTTAGGCGGCATTAGCTCCTCGTATTTTTTCGCGATCTCGTTTAGGTCTGCTTTCGAGGCTGGGTTTTTCGCGTTCTCTTTAAGTTTAAGCCTGTGAGCGAGGATCTCGATGTTCACGGCTTCTCCGTGATAACTCTTCATCGGGTCCACTCCGTCTTCTCCGTAGAGGAATTGGACTATCCTCTTCTCATCCATTGTTCTGACCGTTCCATCGTATTCGACGTAGAGAGGTTCGAGGGCGTTTATCAGCCTACGCTGCATGTATCCGCTCTGCTGGGTTCTAACCGCGGTGTCGACGAGCCCATCTCTTCCACCGGCGAGGTGGAAGAAGAACTCGACTGGATCAAGTCCCTTCGTGAACGAGTGATAGACGAATCCTCTCGCCCGAGGGGATAGATCGTTAGGCTTGAAGAAGGTGAGGACCCGGTCCGTGAATCCCCGCTTTATCCGCTCTCGTCTGACGGCCTGCTGGCCTACTACCGCGACCATCTGGTCTATGTTCAGCGGAGATCCCCTGGCGCCGGTTCTCGCCATGATCACTGCGGAGCTGTCTTCGCCGATGTATTTTCTCGCGATTCTTCCGGCTTCCTCCCTCGCCTCGGATAGTATCTGGAGTATGTTTGATTCGAATGCTTGCTCGAGGGTTTCCCCAGGTCTTACCTCTATTTTTCCTCTCTCGTAGTCTGCTTTCAGCTTCTCGAATGCTTCATCCATCTTCTTGGAGATCTTGTCGAGCTCTTTGTACGCTTCGTCGGGTATCTCGAGGTCGTCTATTCCGAAGCTGAACCCCCTAAGGTTTAGGTAGATGTTGGCGACCTTGACCAGTTTGTCGAGGAATTCTTTCGTCGCGTCAGGCCCGTATTCGGCCATCAATCGATGGAGTATGCTGTTCGCTTTCTCGACCCCGATAGCGTTCTTATCTATGACCCCTTTAACGAGCTTTCCGTCCTTTATCACTACCTCTATTTCAGGTGAGAAGGAGGCTCTGAAGGTGTGGTTGAATCCCTTCGGGAGGAGTAGGCTGAAGACCTGTTTTCCGCTCCACTTCGGCTCAGGCTTCTTTAGCTCGGGCTCGGGTAGCTCTCCATCATATCCTATCGCCGATAGTAGATAGGAGAGCTCTTTCTTCGTCAGATACGTGTCATCTTTGGTTAGGAGGTAGGATGCTGTCAGGAAGTCCCTTATCGCCCCGATTATCGGTGCCCCGTATCTCGGGGATAGGATGTTGTTCTGGACTAGGAGGAGGATCCTGGCCTCGGTTTGAGCTTCCTCGCTCTGGGGGACGTGGAGATTCATCTCGTCTCCGTCGAAGTCGGCGTTATACGGGGTGCAGACGCAGAGGTTGAGCCTGAACGTCTTATAGGGCAGGACCTTGACGAGGTGGGCCATGATCGATATTCGGTGGAGGCTCGGCTGACGGTTGAAGAGGACGATGTCTCCATCTATCAGGTGTCTTTCTACCACGTATCCGGGTTCGAGGGCTTCGGCGAGCTCCTCGAGGTCTTGGACGAAGGCCAATCTTATCCGCTTTCCATCAGGCCTGACGACGTACTTGGCTCCGGGATACTTGTTCGGCCCGTTTCTCACGTATTGTCTTAGCCTTTCTATGTTCCATTCGGTGACTTTCTCGGGGACCGTGAGCTGCATCGCGATCTCGATGGGCACGCCGACCTCGTTTATGCTTATGTTCGGATCGGGGGTGATGACTGTTCTCGCTGAGAAGTCTACTCTCTTCCCGCTGAGGTTGAGCCTGAACCTGCCTTCTTTTCCTTTCAGCCTCTGGAAGAGCGTTTTGAGCGGTCTTCCGCTTCGATGGGTTGCGGGTGCTACTCCTGGGACCTCGTTGTTTATGTAGGTGGTTACGTGGTATTGGAGGAGATCGGCTAGCTCTGCGATAACGGGTGAAGGTGATCCGGCGTTAATGTTCTCCCTAAGCCTCTGAACCACCCTTAGTATGTCGACGAGCTTGTGGGTTAGGTCGTCCTCGGATCTGAATCCCGACTCGAGCGTGATGGAAGGCCTGACGTAGACGGGTGGAACCGGGAGAACTGTTAGGACCATCCATTCAGGTCTCGCGACCTTGGGATCGAATCCGAGCAATTCGAGGTCTTCGTCCCTTATTCTCTCGAGCCTCGCCCGTATCTCCTGGGGGGTTAGCCTCCGCCGCTCTCCGTTCACGACTTCGATGAAGGTCGTCGGCTTCTCGAGCTCGATCTTATACTGCTTCTCGTCGCAGTATGGGCAGCTCGACGCGGAGATCGCTTTCTGAAGGATCTTGTAATGGAACTCGGACGAGTATTTCCCGGACTTCTTCAATTCCTCGAGCTCTTCTCTCAGCTTCTGGAGCTCTTCCTCGGGTATGAGGAGCCTTCCACAAGACCTGCACGTAGCCCTTAGGAGCGTGTGGATGTATTTGACGAAGCCGACGTGGATAACGGGGACCGGGAGCTCGATGTGGCCGAAGTGGCCGGGGCAGCCGAGGTAAGTGTTTCCGCAGGTCTTGCACCGCTGGCCTGGCTCGAGTGTTCCGAGCCTCGGGTCCATGACTCCGGTGGGGATCGGCATTCCGTCTTCGTCGTAGGTGTCGGGGTTCGTTATCTCGGCGACGGACATCTTCCTTATCATTTCTGGGCTTAGGATCCCGAACTTTATGCCTATGACAGTTTCAAGCGAGGAAGAAGACATCCCGGCTCTACACCTCCTCTCCGAACAATAATCTCGGATAGATTCCCATGCTCAACATCTCCTCTAACAGGAGGTAGAAGGCGTAAGGCAGGGTTACCGTGACCACCTCCGCGTCTTTTCCATGGATCGGGCAGACGAACCGCTCCTGCTTCAGATCGTAGTAGGCCGGCAGCCCGCAGAGCTTGCAGAAGTGAGCCGTGTACTTGTCGCTCTGCTCGAGGAGCCTGTCGAGGAGGAGGAAGCTCGCTCCATGCGCGATCAAGCAGTCTCTCTCCATTTCACCGAACTTCAATCCTCCGCCCCTGCTCCTTCCCTCCGTAGGCTGCCTCGTTAGCATCTGCACCTGCCCCCTCGCCCTCGCGTGGATCTTATCCCTCACGAGGTGGTGGAGCTTCTGATAGTAGACCACTCCAACGAATATCTCGGCCTCGAACTTCTTACCGGTCAGCCCATCGTACATGACCTCTTTCCCGGAGCTCTTGAAGCCCAATCTCTCGAGCTCGGCTCGAAGCTCGTCGATTGATTTACCGGTGAAGGGCGTTCCATCGACTATCTCTCCTTTAAGGGAGGCGACCTTGCCGGCTATGCTCTCGAGGAGCTGGCCTATCGTCATCCTGCTCGGGAACGCGTGGGGGTTGATTATGAGGTCGGGCACGATGCCGCTCTCGGTGTATGGCATGTCCTCCTGGGGGAGAACCATTCCCACTACTCCTTTCTGACCATGCCTTGAAGCGAACTTGTCCCCGATCTCGGCTGGGCAGAAGGATCGAACCTTCGCCTTGATGAGCTTGTTACCCTCCTCATTTCTAGTAATGAATATAGTATCTACGACACCGGCTTCAGACGGCCTCACAGCCTCTGAGGCGTCTCTCCACACGATCTCCCTGGCCGGCGCCCTCTGATACTCCTCAAGGAACCTCGGCGGGCTCTGGACTCCGACGATCACGGTTCCACCGGTCACGTCCGACTCTATGTGCGCGAGACCATCGGCATCTAGGACCCGGTATGCTTGTTCTCCTCTGTATCCTCGGACGCTTGGATCGGGTATCTTGATTATGTCTTTCTCTCCTCCGATATAGGTCCTGGCCTCGACTTCGTAGGTTCTGTAGCTGAGCGATAGGGCTAGGCCTCGCTCGATCGCGGACTTGTTCAGGACGACGGCGTCCTCCATGTTATAGCCCTGGCCCGTTAGGATCGCTACGACCATGTTCTGGCCTATGGGGCGCTCGTTCAGGCCGAGGATCTCGGAGGCCTTCGTCGTGACTATCGGTTTCTGCGGATAGATGAGGAGATGCATCCGGGAATCCACTCTTAGGTCGTAGTTGATCGCGAAGATCCCGAGTGCCTGCTTACCCATCGCTCCCTCGTAGATGTTTCTGGGGGACTGGTTGTGCTCGGCGTAGGGGATTATCGAGACGACCGCGCCTAATACGGCGTATGGGCAGATCTCGAGGTGGGTGTGCTCCTCGGTTACGTCCTCGGGCTTTATGGCTACGTATGCGTTTTCTTCTTCCTCGGCGTCCAGGAACTCGATGACGCCCATGGCCACGAGATCTCTAAACCTGAGAGTTCTGTTCTTCAATCCCTTTATGTGCTCCTCGGTGAGAAGCGGCCGTCCGTTTTCGACTATTATCAGAGGCCTCCTAACCCTTCCCTCATCCGTGTTTATCCAGACCTCGAGGACATGCGGATACCTGTAGATCGCGACGTTCATGCTGTTGCTTATCCCACCCTTCCTCCTCAGCTCCCTAAGGTTTCTGACGAGCTCCTCGCCGTTCGAGTGGTAGCCTATTAGGAGGCCGTCAACGAAGACCTTGGTCGAGTACCTCTTCCTCTTGACTATCACCTCTGAAAGCGGGATAACGCCGAGCGAGTAAAGCTTCTCGAGAATACTCCTCTTCTTAATCGGATAACTTATCTCCGCGGTTAGGGCCAGGTTCTTTACGAGACCGCAGTTGCTCCCCTCAGGGGTCTCGGCCGGGCATATTCTCCCCCAGTGAGTCCCGTGGAGGTCTCTGGCCTCGAAGTGCGGCTGGCTTCGGCTGAGCGGCGACTGAACCCTTCTAAGATGGCTTAGGGTCGCGAGGTGGTTCGTCCTGTTCAGGAGCTGGGTTACCCCGACCCTTCCACCCGGCCAGTTACCGGTCGCGAAAGCGTGTTTCACGAAGTCCCTTATGATGCCCGGCCTGACGAAGGTCGAGATCTTTACGGGATACCTCGACGCAGCCGCCCTCTCGAGCTGGTATCGGATATCCCTAAGAAGCTTCATGAAGGCCATCCGGTAGAGTTCCATGAGGAGGGGGCCGGCGAGCTTCAGCCTCTTGTTGGCGTAGTGGTCTCGGTCTGTGGGCTTCCTGATCCCGAGGCTCGTCTCCAAGACTCTCCCGATCATCTCGCAGAGGAAGATCGCTTTCTGGTATCTCGCCGCCCTCGAAGTCCCTATATGCGGTAGGAAGACGTTGTCGATGAGCTGCTCGGCTCGCTGGATCCTGTATTCCTCGGCGTATCCGAAGGCTATCCTATTTCCGATGTATCTGAGGGCTTCTTGCTCGCTGTCTATTCCCTCGGCTTCCTCGAAGGAGGGGGCGAGAAGCTCCTGGACCTCGGGGAGCGGGGAAACCATGTTGAGGATGTCGCGGTCGTTGGTCATTCCGAGGGCTCTGAGCATGATTATCGCGGGGATCCCCTTATAGATCCTCGAGAAGAATACCTTAAGCGGCGCCCCGGGCTTGTAGGTCACCTCGGTCCTGGCCTGCCTGCCGTACGCGGTCGAGATCACCGCCGCGCTCAGCTGGCCGCTGCTCGAATCTTTCTCGGTGACCATTATCTTGTTGGGGGCCAAGTCCTCTATCGCGACTATAACCCGCTCGGATCCGTTTATGATGAAGTAGCCTCCCGGGTCCTTTGGGTCTTCCCCGATCTCCATCAGCTCTTCCTCGCTCATCTTCGAGAGGGGGCAGATATCCGACTTCACCATTATCGGGATTATTCCGACCTTGACTTTCTCGGGCTGGGTTATCGGCTTTCCATCGAGGTACAGGGTCATGGTTACGTAGAGGGGAGCCGCGTAGGTCAGGTTCCTGAGCCTGCACTCCATAGGCGTAACGTTCTCGATCACCGTTCCATCGATCTCCTCGACGAGGGGAGGCCCTATCTCCGGATCCCTCATCTTGAGAATTAGGGTCCCGTACTTCGTCCTTACCTCGAGGTCTCCGAGGGATTTTATGAGATCCTGGAGGCCTTCCTTAATGAAGGAATTATATGATCTGAGGTGCTGCTGGACCAGGCCTTCGTCCTCTAAGAACGCGCGGGCCACTTCCCAGAGATCGCTCTGCCTGAGTTCCACGCCCTTAAGCATCCACTATCACCCTCCCTAAGGAGGTCTTCTCAGGCTGAAAACCTAGATTTGGGAACACGACTACCCAACCGCCCATTCAGCTCACCAGGCTCTAGGTTTTAACTCTTCCGCTTTAGGCCCCCTCCACGACAACCCGGTAATAGGTCGTTTTCCCGGCCGTCGGGGATTCCCGGGTTATCTCGATTATGTCGCCGGGCTTCGCCCCTATCGCCTTGACGACCGGGTCGGAGGCCAGGATATATGGGAGCTGGTTTGGGTTGACCTTGTATTTTTCGAGGACTGCCTTTGCTTCTTCGGGTGAGAGGATCCTGTGCTTGGGAACGAGGAAGTGCTCCAAGATCGACGGCCCGCTAGAAACCTCTTTTTCAGGCTTTTTCCTACGAGAAGATTTACCCGGAGACAATTCTAAGACCATTAACGACCAGCCAGCTAATAAGTGTAAAGCCTGAAGAAGAGAAGCGATGTGCGGGCCCGGCGGGCTTCGAACCCGCGACCCCCGGGTTAAAAGCCCGGTGCTCTAATCCTGGCTGAGCTACGGGCCCACTCCGTGCCCGAGTTATTCTGGATACGGGGCTTCTTAGGTATTTTTCGTTATTTCTCGTGATGGAAGGCTTATCAGGGATCTCGGGAGAGATGTGGAGAGCGTGATCTCATGGAGAGGAAATTCTTAGAGGTTGAGAGGCTTAGGATCCACGCGGTAGATTTAGGCGGCTCCGATAAGCCGAGGCTTCTTCTCGTACACGGGCTCGGAGGATCCATCGAGAGCTGGAGGGAGGTCTTGGAGGATTTATCGAGGCTATTTCACGTAACCGCGGTAGATCTACCTGGATACGGGCAGTCCGATAAGCCCGACGCATCCTATACGATGGAGTTCTTCGCGGACTTCACCTGCTCCTTGATCGATCGATTGACAGCGGAGCCCATAGTCTTGGTCGGCCACTCGATGGGAGGGATGATCGCGATGAAAACCTACCTAAGGTGCTCGGAGAGGATCAGGGCTCTGGTCTTGATCGATGCCGCGGGGGTAAGCGGGACGGCTGCCGAGAAGATAAGGCGCTATATGGCTGACGGCTGGAATATGGAGAGGTTGAGGAGGATTTACTTGGACTGCATTATAGGCAGGCTCGGCGAGCTCGATGAGGCGCGGCTAAAAGAGATATTGAGCATGATGGAGGATCCGGGGTTCAGGAGGGCGTATCTCAGATCCCTCGACGCGATCTCTAAGCCCCTCTCAGATGAGGAGATCAAGAGAATAAGGGTTCCGACGCTGATAATATGGGGCTCCGACGATAAGCTCACACCTCTCGAGGATGGAATAAGGCTGAACGAGTTGATCGAGGGAAGTAGGCTCGTCGTCGTGGATGGAGCGGGCCATTCCCCGCACGCCGAGGATCCTAGGAAAGTAGTTGAGGAGATCGAGAAGTTCGTTTCAAGTTATTTCCTCAGAAGACATGTTCAACGCGGTATAGATTGCGGCGAGCGCCGAGGGGGCCGCGAGCTCAGTTGAAAGCGTTATCCCAGGCGCTATATCCAAGACCAGGTCCGCGGCCCGGTAAACTCCCTTCGGAATTCCTTCCCTAGATCCTATCAGAATCGAGACC
>JAGGVM010000051.1 GCA_021157985.1 Nitrososphaerota archaeon
ATGCGGCGATGACGAATCAGAGTTATGCTGATCCGATGAAGTGAAGGCATTTGTCTGAGCCATTCCTCATTCCTTGTAAAAACCACGGCGAACAGCTATGAAGGCTAAGCCCGTTAAAATCAGGACCTTGATAAGGGAGAGAAGGATCTCGCCGATGTCCCCGGTTGTCCTAGCCTCCGAAAAGCTCGAAATAAACTGGCTACCGCTCTTCAACGACGAATACGTTTACGGCCCAACCCCCGGAATAATCGAAGCAGCAGACGCTGTTCTATCCGAGTTGAAACCAAGAACGGTCATAGATCTTTTCGGGGGAAGCGGAGCGCTATCAAAGCTCGCGCTGATGAGAGGAGCCAGAAAAGTGATTTACGTCGACTCATATCCGGAAGCGGCTAAGAGGAATCTCCGAGATCTCCCGGAGATCGAGATCGTGAAAGAAGATGCCTTCAAGTTTCTCGAAAGCGATACGTCTTGTGATGTTCTAATAGCGGATCCACCTGAAGAACTAATAGATCCTTTGCTCAGAAGGGTGCGGAGAATAAGGGAAATCGCGGCGAAGGCCGCCTTGATGTGGATAGGTCCATCGAATAAATCGGTACATAGGAGACGCCGGCTTTCAGGCTTTAGGATGACCAAGTTATTAGAAGCTTGGGGAGACTGCTTTGCCCTTCTCTGGAAACCCGGCCTCCGTGAAAAAGTGGAGAACGTTAAGAGGCTTCTCGGATAAAGGTTAAAGGCTGCCATCCATCTTTTTAGCTCGGTGAGGGAGCAATGGGGGGCAGGCAGGTAAACCCTTATCTACCATATCTGCGATCCAGCGAGGAAGAATCTGAGAAGCGTAAGAAGAAATCGGGAAAGAAGCGATGAACTAAGCCAACCAATTTTTATTATATTAGGGTGAAACAATCCATTTTAATAGCGTTTTTCTCCTTATCTCGGAGGCCAAGGAGGTTTGAGGGCGGCTGCTGTCGGAGACCGGGTATTCATCTCGACATGGGGGCTCATCGGAGTAGAAGGCTTCGAGGCGAGATCCGAGGAGGAGTTCTCATCGATCCTAACCAAGCTGATCAATAAGGGAGAATACTCGCTCATATTCGTTCCCGAAAGCCTACTTGACCTCACCGAAAACGTCAGGAGGGGGCTCGCGCGGGAAGAGAGCGTCGAACCGATCTTCGTATTCGTCCCCGAAAAAAGATCTCAAAAGCGGTTGAACGATCTGAGAAAGAGGATTAGTTTAGCGATAGGCGTCAGCCTCGGAATCTAAGATCGGAGGTGGAGAGGAATGAGTCTTACGGCTCTCCTACTCGAAGAAAAGAAGGCGATGCTCTACGTCGAGGAAGCGAGGAAAAAAGCTCAGGAAAAAGTTCAGAAAGCGAGGAAAGAGGCAGAGCAAATAATCGCGCGCTTCGACGAAGACGAAAAGATAAAGGAGATCCTACGGGAATACGAAGAAGAGGTCAGGGCCGAGGCCGAGAAAATATTCTCCCAATATCGGAAGCGCGCCGAAAAGGTAAAGTCGATCCCCGAATCCGTTATCGAAGAAGCCTCCGAGTTCATAGTCCGGGAGGTGCTGACCTATGAGCTCTGACGCAGTTGAGGCGTTAAAGGAGGAGATATGGAGAAGGGCGAGGGAGAAGGCGGATAAGATCTTGAGGGACGCGGATGAAGAGGCCAAGCGGATAGTGGAGGAGGCTAGGGAAAAGGTGGAGCGGGAGCTGAAGAGCAGGATAGAGCCCGAGCGGATAATCCTGAGAAGAAGGCTGCTGGGAAAAGCCATGATGGATGGAAGGCGCATGGTCCTGCTCGCGAAAAACGAGGTGATCGAGAAAGCCTTCAATAAGGCGCTCGAAAAGCTCAAGCAGCTTCCTCAAACCAATCCAAGCGAATACGAGAAGTTCCTCGAGAAAGTGTTGAGGAAAGCCGTTGAAGAGTTCTCAGCTATGGGAGAATCGAATCTCATAATTTACGCTAATGAAAGGGATTTAGGAGTTCTCAAAAAGCTGGTCGATTCTCTTTCAAACAGTTCGGTGAGCTTTAGCTTCGAGAAAGCTGATCTAATAGGCGGGATAATAGTTTCTGATCGGGATGGTAGAGTGATCTTCAACAGCTCTCTCGAGGGCAGGCTCAATTCGCTCAGATCAATTCTCAGAGACCAGGTAGCATCAATACTGTTTAAGGAGGTGGAGGCAAGTTGAGCGGAAGAGAAGTAGTGGGAAAGGTGAAGAGGGTTAACGGGTCTCTCGTGATAGCCGAGGGCCTCACGGGAGCCAAGATCGGAGACGTGGTCTACATAGGAAACTTAAAGCTCATCGGAGAAGTCGTGCGGATCACGGGCGAAGACTTCGCCCTCCAATGCTACGAAGACACCAGCGGACTGCAGCCAGGAGAACCCGTCATCGGAACCGGCAGCCCCCTCGTCGCGGAGCTCGGCCCCGGGTTGATCGGAGAGATCTTCGACGGGCTCGAGCGCTCGGAGCTTGAGCTTTGGAGGATTTCAGGTCCCTTCATCAAGAAGGGGTATAAGATCGCTCCCTTGAGGCGGGATAAGAAGTGGCATTTCGTTCCAAGGGTCAGGGTCGGAGACGAGGTGCAGGAGGGAGACATACTCGGAACGGTTCAGGAGTCCTCGGTGATAGAGCATCGAATAATGGTTCCCATAGGAGTCAGGGGCGTGGTCAAGAGAATAGAAGAGGGAGATTTCACGGTTGATGAAACCATAGCCGAAGTCGAGACCGCCAGCGGGAACATGGTCGAGGTCAAGATGGCTCAGACCTGGCCCGTTAGAATACCGAGACCCTATAGGGAAAGGCTTCCGATAACCGAGCCCCTCTTCACGGGCCAGAGAGTCATAGACACTTTCTTCCCGATAGCTAAGGGAGGGACGGCCGCGATACCCGGGGGATTTGGAAGCGGGAAGACCGTTACCCTACAGCAGATAGCGAAGTGGTCAGACGCGGATATAGTGATCTACGTCGGATGCGGGGAGCGGGGAAACGAGATGGCCGACATCCTAACGCATTTCCCGGAGCTTGAGGATCCGAGAACCGGTAAAAAGCTCATCGAGCGGGCGATATTCATAGCGAACGTCAGCAACCTACCAGTCGCCGCGAGGGAGGCCAGCGTCTACTTCGGAGTAACGATAGCCGAGTACTTCAGGGACCAGGGATACGATGTCGCCGTGATCGTTGACTCGACCTCGAGGTGGGCGGAAGCCCTCAGAGACATGTCCGGAAGACTTGAAGAGATCCCAGCGGAGGAAGGTTACCCAGCCTACCTGGCGGAGCGGATCGCCGGGTTCTATGAGCGGGCGGGAAGGGTCATCACCCTCGGAAGCAGGGAACGATTCGGATCCGTAACGATCATGGGCGCTGTTTCACCTCCCGGCGGAGACTTCAGCGAGCCCGTGACCTCGACGACCGTGAGATACGTTGGGGCTCTCTGGGCGCTCGACACGGAGCTCGCTTATAGAAGGCATTTCCCCGCTATAAACTGGCTCAGAAGCTTCACGAAATACGTTGATGTGCTGGTCGATTTCTGGAGGAAGCATGATCCCGAATGGGTGAGGTACCGGGAGCGCGCTCTCTCGATACTCGAGGAGGCATCGAGGCTGGAGGAGATAGCGAGCGTCGTAGGCGAGAAATCTCTTCCAGAAGAGCAGCGGTTAATCCTCCTCGAGTCCGAGATGATCCGGGAAGGATTCCTCGTCCAGAACGCTTTTCACCCGGTTGACAGGTATTGTCCGCCCGAGAGGCAGGCTAAGATCCTCCACGTCCTAGTAGACTTCTACGACCTGGCCCTCCCGCTCATAAAGTCCGGGATCCCCGTTGATAAGATCAGGGAATTGAGAAGCGTTATGGAGCTCCTCAGGCTTAAGGAGAAGGAGAAAGTCGAGGAAATAGAGGAAGTCTTCGAGAGGGTTAAGAAGGACTTGCAGACCCTGAGATCGAAGTACGAGGTGAGGACGGCGTAGGGGAGGGATCCGAGATGTTCGAGGAGAAGGCTGGAATGGTGTATAGAACCGTTAGAGAGGTCAGGGGGCCGCTGCTCCTAGTAGAGGGAGTCCGAGGCGCCAAGTACAACGAGGTGGTCGAGGTAAAGCTCGCGGACGGAACCGAGATTGTCGGAACAGTTCTCGACGCCTTCGAGGACAAAGCCGTGATCCAGGTCTTCGGCCAAACCGAGGGCCTCAGCTTAGACACGGCGGTAAGGTTTACCGGAGACGTGATGCGCATCCCCCTCTCAGACGAGCTAATAGGAAGAGTGTTCAACGGGAGCTTCAAACCCCTCGACGGGCTTCCCGACCCCGTTGGAGAAGAGCGAAGAGAAGTATTTGTCTCGGTGATCAACCCCGCGGCCAGGGAGCCTCCCAGCGAGTTCATGCAGACCGGTATATCCGTGATCGATGGAATGAACTCTCTCGTCAGAGGCCAGAAGCTTCCAATATTCTCGGAAGCAGGTCTCCCGCATAACGTGATGGCCGCTCAAGTGGCCAGGCAGTCAACGGTCCTCGGAGAAGAAGACTTCGCCGTAGTCTTTTGCGCCATGGGAATAAGGCACGAAGAATACGACTACTTCAGGAGAGAGTTCGAGAAGACCGGGGCGTTGGATCGGGCCGTGATGATCCTCAATCTCGCAGACGACCCCGTAATCGAGCGAATACTCGCCCCAAGGATCGCGTTGACCATAGCCGAGTACATAGCATACGACCTGGACATGCACGTCCTAGCGATCTTAACCGATATGACGAGCTACTGCGAAGCCCTCAGATCGATATCCGTGGCCAGGGAAGAGGTCCCAGCCAGGAAAGGTTACCCGGGATACATGTACAGCGATCTCGCCACGATCTACGAGCGGGCCGGGAAGATCAAGGGAAAGAAGGGCTCAGTAACTCTCATGCCCATACTCACGATGCCCGGAGGAGACATAACCCACCCGATCCCAGACCTAACGGGATACATCACCGAAGGCCAGCTCATCATGACCAGAGAGCTGAACGCGAAGGGAATCTACCCGCCCGTCAACCCCCTCCCATCGCTTTCAAGGCTCATGAAAGACGGAATAGGGCCAGGGAAAACTAGAGAAGATCACATGGAGGTCTCTAACCAGCTCTACATGGCGTACGCGGAGGGAGTCCGGGCGAGGAACCTGGCGAGGATAATCGGCGAGCTCGGGCTCAGCGAAAGAGAGCGCAGATACCTGAAGTTCGCGGACGAGTTCGAGAGACGCTTCATAAACCAAGGACCCTACGAGAATAGGCCGATTGAGAGGACTCTTGAAATAGCCTGGGATCTCCTGTCAATGCTTCCAGAAGACGAGCTCATAAGGATAAGCGAGGAAAACATCAGGAAATATCATCCGAAGCATCGAAAGGCGACCTGAGATGTCGATGCAAGTAAGATACACGAAGGGCTTTCTCCTAGATTTCAAGCGGAGGCTTGCCTTCATTCGAGACGCGCATCAGCTTTTAGAGATGAAGAGAGATCAGCTGATAAGGGAGCTGAGATCCTCCATAGACGAGCTAAAGAAGATCAGGGGAAAAGTAGAGAAAGAGCTCGAGGAACTCGAAAGCGAGGTCGCTTTCTTCCACGTTGCTCACGGAAGCCAAGAGCTCTTAACCGCTCCAACCCTAGAGGAGAGGCTCGAGGTCGAGGTGCTTCCGAGAAGCGTCATAGGAGTATCCGTCCCCCTGATAACGGAGATAAAGATCCCGGAAGTGAAAGAGAAGTATCCTCCTCACATAGCAGCGCTCGCGGAGAAAGTCGCCTCCGTGGCCCGAGATTTGATCAAGCTCGCCGAAATCGAGGCCGCGATAGAGCGGCTTGCAGAAGATCTCCAGAAAACTAACATCCGGGTCAACGCATTGGAAAAAGCCGTGATCCCCCAATATGAATCCATAATAAAGAAGATCCAAGACGCATTGGACCACGAGATGCTCGAGGAGTTCATGCGAGTTAAGCAGGTTAAAAGCGTGCTTGTGAGGAGGAGGGGACAAACATGAGCACGACCTACTTGGTCTGCAAAGCCCACGCATTAGACTCGGCACTGTTACCTGAGTCAACTATCTTGGATCTCGCCTCCTCGAAGACCTTGAACGATTTCTTAGATAAGTTGGCGCAAACGAGCTATGGATCGGAGCTGACGGGTGTTAAGGACGTATGGGATGCGGAGAGATCTCTGGGAATTTTCTTCGTAAAGAGGTTGACGTCCTTAGTGAATTCGGCTTATGAGGCTGCCCGCGACTTTCTCAGAGCTTATCTAAAGCGGTACGAGGTTCAAAACCTTGTCTGGATAGCGAGGATGAAGAGTCGAGGCTCATCAAAGGAGGAAATAGAGCGCGAGCTGCTTCCAATCTGGTGGATTGAGGAATTCGATCCATCTCCTCTTATAGAAGCCGAGACCCTGGACGAGTTAGTCAGCCTTATGAGAAAATTCGGGTACAGTGAGGTAAAGGAGGGTGAAAAAGATCTCTTAGCGATCGAGGCCGCGTTGAAAGCCTCCTACTATAGGCATGTCTTCAACTTCCTCGAAAACAGGGGGGTCCCCGACAAGAACGACATCCTAGAGC
>JAGGVM010000075.1 GCA_021157985.1 Nitrososphaerota archaeon
CAGGAGTGATGGGGATATAGAGGTTTATCCGGCTTTCGGGAGAAAGTCCGTGGATTATCATGAGCTCTTGGATAGGCTTTCGGAGGTGGGGGGAGTGGACGTTCTCCATATTCAACATGAATACGGGATCTATGGACACCACGACGGAATCCTTAGAGCAGGCCTCGAAGCGAAGAGCGAGAAGCTGACGAAGAAGCTCGTTCTGACCCTGCACAGCGTCTATCACCCTCTCTCAGGAGACCGGGGAGCGCTCGACTTCCAGAAAAAACTCAACTCAGTTGACGCCGTGATAATCCACAGCTACCTAATGGAGTTCGAGCTTCAAAACCAGGGGCTGGACCCTCTTCTCATAAGGAGAATCCCCCACGGAACATTTCTCAACCCATACCTCGACGACCCCAGGCACAACCTCATAAACGATCTGAGGCTAAGAGAGCGGGACATCTCGGGAATAATCCTGGCCACGGTCGGCTTCCTGAGAAAGGATAAGGGCTTAGACCTGTTGATAAAGTCGGTTAACGAGCTGGAGTACAGCAGGGGCTCGATCACCTTGCTGATAGCCGGTGAGAGCAGGATCGATAACGTATCCGATAGGGAGATCGTCGAGGCGATAGAGGACGCGTCGAGAAGGATGAACATCATATTGATGAACAGGTATCTTTCGAGGGATGAGATCCTGAAAACCGCCGCCCTAGCCGATATAATCGTCCTACCTTACCGCGATAAACCCGCCCTCTACTCGGTGAGCGGAATCCTCCACCTCTCCATGGGAAGCTTCAAGCCATTGATAGGGACGCGCGTTCCCAGGCTAATCGAGCTCTACCAGTTCGCGCCGAGGGCCACGGTTCCGCCGAGGAGCCCCAGACAATTCTCTAAGAGCCTGCGATGGTGCATAAGGAACTACGAGCACATGGTCGCGTACATGGCGACACTTTACGGATACGCCGTTAGGACTCAGTGGATGAGGATGGCGAGGAGACATCTAAGCCTCTACCGAGAACTACTAGCATCCTAAAACCCCGGAAAAATAAAACTTAACAACTCAACCTCCTACCAATATAATGGCCTTGAAAAAGTTCGGAGAAATCACCGAAACATGGAACCCCGTTATCGGATGCCTGCACTCATGCGTTTACTGCATTACTGGAGATTCTCTCGTCTTGACGGCGGACTTGATCTGGAAACCTATAAAGGAGATCGAAATAGGGGAGGAAATAGTTAGCTTCTCTGAGCAGCAAAGCCGTGGATATAGATACTTCGAGAAAGCTGTAGTGACGGACAAGGTGAAAAGGAAGAAGAGAAGAGTGTTCCTCATAAAAGGCGAACATGCTTCCATCAGAGCTACTGAAGACCATCTATGGCTGGTAAAGAGAGGAGGAGGCGGTGATGAAGGAGAAAAACTGGTGTTCAGAAAAACGAGACAGGTATCTAAATGGGGTTACCCACTTAAATTTATAAGCGAACCTACCCCTCCACCAAAATTCACAATCGAGTATATGGAAGGGTATTTAGCGGGAATCTTCACAGGAGATGGATCTATACATTACTATCCGCATAAGAGAAGCTTCTTTACGAGGTTAGCGATGAAAGATCTCGAATCGCTCATTAGATCCGTAAAATTCCTAAACAAGCTGGGAATCAGAAAGGATCTGAAAATTTTGTTGCACAAAACTGAGACCTCTACTCTAAGAAAAATAGAATCCTGGAGCAAAGAGGTCTATGATTACATTTCCTCGATAATTGAAAAGAAGAACGTGACACCCGACTATATGAAAGGGTTTCTAGCGGGTCTCTATGATGCCGAGGGATCATACTCGCGCTCGATCCTCAGAATAGCATCCCATAACGAGGAAATTAAGAAAAGGGCTATCGAGTATGCCAGAGCGTTCAGTCTCAATTTCGTCTTGGAAGAACGGAGCATAAGGTTGGTTGGAGGTCTTTCTGAGAAGCTAAGGTTTTTCGCCTTAACTTATCCAGCGATAAAGAGAAAGAAGGCTGGAATCTTCGGAGAAGCGGTAAAGTATGCTGTAGACGAATACGTGGAAGTTGAGAAAGATAGCTTTGAGACGGTCTACGACATAACCACCTCGGCTGGAACTTTCATAGCAAACGGGTTGTTAAGCCATAATTGCTGGGCCATAAGGCTTGCCGCGAGGCTCGCCGAGATCGGGGTTCAGCCGTATGCCGAGAGAGATTTCGCCCCCACGCTCGTCAGATGGAGGCTCGACAGGAAGTTTCGGAGAGGATCGTTCGTCTTCTGCTGCGATATGGGCGACCTCTTCGGAGACTGGGTTCCCAGGGACTGGATCCTGAAAGTCTTGGATACTGTTTCTAGAAATAGGTCCGTGAACTTCCTCTTCTTAACGAAGAATCCTAAGCGGTATCTCGAGTTCGAGTTCGGGGATAACGTCGTGTTGGCGGCGACCGTTGAGACGAATAGATATTATCAGAACATTTCGAGGGCTCCGCAGCCTCCTGAGCGGATCGAGGCGATGATAAAGCTGAAGCATCCATACAAGGCGTTGGTGATTGAGCCGATATTGGACTTCGACTTAGAGGAGTTCGCTTACATGGTTAAGCGGGTTAAGCCCATTTTCGTCGTCGTGGGCTACGACAACTACGGTAACAAGCTTCCGGAGCCGCCGCTCGAGAAAACCCTGGCGTTCATCGAGAAATTATCAGACTTCACCGAAGTGAGACGTAGAACGATTAGGAGAGCCTGGTTCGAGGAGAGGAGGCGTCAGGATTGAATGGAACTGAGAATTCTCGCTAAGCTCTCAGCAAACCGTGTTTCAAGGATTTCATCGGGTTTTCCAAGCGCCTGCTCGACCTCCGGATCGAGGGGGATCGATCCTAGAAAGCGTTCTCCGAGCTTCTCGACATCCTTCTTGATTGATGGACTGGCCTCTGTCGACATGTTTTCTATGACCCCCGTTACTGGGGCTTTCACGGATCTCAGAAGCGCCACGAGCTTCTTCACGGTTTCTAGGGATAATCTCGACGGTGTCGAGACGACTATGAAGTTTAATCCCTTGATAAGCTTGAGGAGGTCTAGGATCAAGTCGCCTAACCCTGGCGGCGTATCTATCATAAGGTAGTCCAGGTCGCTCCACCTCGTCAAGGCCAGGATCTCGATGAACGCATCCGTTGCTTCAGGCCCTCTGAGAGGGTTGGGGTTGGATCCGGTGAAGAAAATTATTGACACGTACTCTACTCCGGAGATTTTCGGAGGGACTATGCCTTTA
>JAGGVM010000021.1 GCA_021157985.1 Nitrososphaerota archaeon
CCGCGAAAACCCCCTAGAAGGCGTACTCCCCAGGTAGTGACTCCGGTTGATCCTGCCGGACCCCACTGCTATCGGGGTGGGACTAAGCCATGCAAGTCGAAGGCCCCCGGAGCCGGGGACCTTCGACTTGCATGGCTTAGTCCCACCCCGATAGCAGTGGGGTCCGGCAGGATCAACCGGAGTCACTACCTGGGGAGTACGCCTTCTAGGGGGTTTTCGCGGAAGGCCCCGCGTAAGACCTAAGCGTCATCTCTCTTGCTTAGGTCCCCATCCTGTGGCTGGCGGAGGAGACCGCCCACACATTGGATGGCCGGGAACCGGCCCTTTTTTCATGGGCGGCACCGCCGTCGCCACCAGCCGAGTTATGTATTGTGGCTCGGATGATAAAAGCCTTTCGAGGGTAAGGTTGAAATACTGTTTTTCCGCTAGGCCCCGCCGCTTCTTCGGGCTGTTTTCGGCGTTTTTCCTCGTTCTTTAAGACTTATATGATGTGCTCCTTCCAATCATTCGGGTTATGGCTAATATTCCGGTGGTCATCCTCGCTGCGGGAGAAGCTACGAGGCTGCGGCCCTACTCGAATCGGGCTCCGAAGTGCTTTATGGAGCTCGAGCCCGGGGTAACGATACTCGACTTCATACTCGAGAGGGTTAGATCCCTGGGCCTGGATAGGGTGCTCGATGTCACGAGGCCCGAGTTCTCCAAGCTCTTCAAGGAGCGGCTCGGGGATTCGGTCGAGGTCATCGAGGTGGATCGAGAGTCCTTCGGCAACCTATACAGCCTCGGATTGGCCGCTAAGAAGGTTAAGGGCCCCTTCCTCGCCCTGATGTCCGATCACATTTTCGAGCGCGAGATGCTGCGCGTCATGCTGGAGCGGGTTGAGGAGGCTGAGGAATCCTTCGTCGTGTGCTTGGATAGGGAACCTGCGTTGCTCGAAGCCGAGGAGGGCTTGAAGCTGAAGCTCGATAGGAAGAACGAGGGAAAGGTCGTGAAGGCCGATAAATCGCTCGCACCCCTTCACGGGATAGATACCGGCATAATCTTCTGCAACTCATCTGCGAAAAAGTACATTCAGAAAGCCTTGAGGAAGAACGGGCCGGAGGGATCGATAAAGGACGCCCTGAACCTCGCGGCGGCCGAGGGCCAGGTAGGCTTCGTCGACGTAACCGGGCTTCTATGGAAGGACGTAGACACTCCCCGAGACCTCGAGAAGGCCAGGAACCTCTACTGGAGCATATTGAAGAGGGAGCTCGTGAGGCCGAGCGACGGCCTGGTCTCGAGGTATCTGAATAGATCGGTCTCCACTTTCCTCTCGGTCACCCTCTATCGGAAGAGGATCTTCGTGAGCCCCAACCTCGTTTCACTCCTCTCATTCCTAATAGCCTTGGCCGGAGGGGTTTTTCTCGCCCTCAGAAGCTTTCTTCTAGGAGGGGTGCTCGTCCAAGTCTCCTCCATAGTGGATGGAATGGACGGAGAGCTTGCGAGGCTCTTTAAGCGGTCCTCGAGGCTCGGAGGCTTCCTAGACTCTTTTCTAGACAGGTTGGCCGATCTATCGATAATCATAGGCCTAGCTTTGGTGCTCTATCCGCTGAGCTTCTTCGAGATAGCCGTGGTCGCCTTGGCGGCGGCGAACACGATCCTCGTGAGCTATGCCTCTCACATGCTGCGGTCCATAGGAGTCGACGTCGACCCGATTAGGCGGATCCCCGTAACGAGGGATGTCAGGTTGTTCGCGGTTTTCTTAGCCTCAGTGATCGGATACCCGGAGCTATCCCTCTATTACATCGCGTTCGTTCCGTTCGCTTTCTACGCAGCCGCTTTGTTGCTCTTGAAGGGTTTTACCGCCCCCCAATTCGCCTCCGGGGTCTTTCGAGAGAAGCGGCGAAGACCGTGGCCGGAGATTCAGCCTCAACCCAATCTCGTCAAGCAGGTTCTCTCAGAGCTGATAGGCCGGATCCTGAAGCTCGCGCTCGCCCTCCTGATCCTGAAGCTCTTCGGACCCATACTTTCCGGGTTCACTTTGATCAAGCTCGAGAACGCTTCTCTGACCTCTGACGACGTCCTCCTCGTCCTAGAGATGGGGGTCATAATCTACTTCGGGTACGCCATCCTCTCATCCACGAAGGATCTCGCGGACCTAATCGCCGTTAGGCTCGTGGGGCGCGTTGGAGCGACGAAAGAAACCCTGAAGCGGGTCTTCTTAGACCTGATGTACGCCGCGCTGGGGCTCGTGGCCTGGATCTACGCGACGAGTCTCAACAGGATTCCCTTGATAGGCGACATCCTCTCGAAGCTCCTAATGACCGCCGCTGCAGCCTTCTTCTTCATAACTCTCTACAGGCTCGGAAAAAGGATCTACAGCGTCTTCGCAGACGCCTACGACAGGATAATAGACCGAATCGCCAAGAAGATAACCAAGCCGGCTTCATAGCGTCATATCCGATCTCCTGAAAAGAGGAACACTTTTCACGTCGACTGACAGACTTTCTTCGGGCTGGCCGGAAAAGAAGCGCGAACGAGGGAAGCTGAGCCGGCTTGGAGAAATCCCGGTCGGAGGTCTTCCCCCGGGTCCTATGCACTTGGTCACGAGCGCCGCGTTAGCGGTTCCCCGGATCAGATGCATATGGGGCTGAAGGAGCATGTTGGTTCTTCGGGTCGCTCGTAAGCGGCATGCTTTTTAGGCCGCGCTGCTTCGAACGCCAGCCCTCCTTTCTAATTCTCTCAGCTCTCTTTCTCGGCAGACATTATGACCGCGTTTAGCCTTCCATAGACGATTGGGATTCTCCCCTTAACTTCGTAGCCCGCCGCGCTGAGGGCTTTAGAAAATACTCCGGGCTTCGATACTATCACCGTGAGCCTGCTTCGCGGCGCCGCCTCCCCTATGCTCTTACAAACCCCTTCATAGAACTCCTTGATCTTCCTTATCCCCATTCTTATCCCATACGGTGGGTTCATCAAGATCTTATCGGGCTCCTCCCTCAGCCATTCGCGGATCCTGAGCACGTCTCTTACCTCGAGCTCGATAACTTCCGAGACGCCGGCTCTCTCAGCGTTCAGCTTCGCTCCCTTGATGCTCTTTTCCGAGG
>JAGGVM010000057.1 GCA_021157985.1 Nitrososphaerota archaeon
ACCTTGAGAACTTTCCGTGGACGAGTTTCAGGGAGACGTTTCCTAGAACTGCTTCGCCGTCTTTGTCGAGTATCTTGAAGACCACGTCCATTATCGAGAGCTTCATGTGGAGCTCGGCGTTCGAAACGAGGTTCAATGACTGCTTGCCGACAAGGATTCCATCTAAGAAGGCTTCGACTTCGTAGGAAAGAGGTAGGAGGAGGCCTGATACCCCCCTGCCTTTAGAATCTGTTTCAAACGATGTTATTTTCCCTACTCCCGGCAGGATTATGGATATCGAGGCGTTAACGGGTTCTCCAGCCAAGTTGGCGGTGAAAACGGATATCTTGTATCCCGTGAGGTTCAATTTCACTATTTGCCCCTCGCTGATTATCTTTACTCCGCTTATTTCCTGAACCTTTCTTTCTCCATAGTATAGGGATGCGGTGTATTTCGTGCTTCTCGGGACGTTTATCAGCTGCGCTTTCCCGTCTTTCAGCTGGAAATCTATTTTAACGGTTGAGGCTGTTAGGGTTCCTTTCAGGGATTTGGTCAGGGTGGCGTTGACGAGAGATGACGCGTTCACCTCCACCGCCACGTCGTAGAACCAGGCGTTGATCGACTTCTCGGCGTTCTCCAAATTCACTAGATAGGGTGATGAATATACTTCGAGCGATCCCAGCGTGATCTTGAGTGTGTAGTTCGCGAAAGGCGTGTGCCCGAATCTGAGGACCCCGTCCTCGGAGCCCGTTTCCCCCACGGTCACCCCGTTGAGTATCAGCGATCCCTTTAGTTGGTAGTTCGTTATTTTGTCGGATCCGTCGTAGTCGTAGATGGTTAGGTTGAGCTTGACGGCGTTAACCGCTATTGTCTTGGAGACGTCATCTCCCGTGATCGTGATCTCCTTGTCCTCGGACTCGTATACTTTTACGCCTTTTAGGTAGGCTGTGAGGTAGTAGCTTCCCCTGGGGATAAGCTTGAAGACGGCTTTTCCATCCGATCCGCTTTTCACCGAGGCTATGGGAGATTCCTCGAGATCTTCTTTGAGCTGGAGGTTTACATCCTTAACCGGCGAGCTCTTCTTATCCAAGACCGTTATGGTAACCCGGTAGAGGGGGAGCGAGATATTCAGCTCTTCGACCTTGTTGTATGCCGATATCGGGGTCGGCTTGACGCTCTCCACGGTTTTATAGATCTCGCCGTATTTCACATAAACATCAAAATCTTCGTAGGGGATTATGCCGAAGACAGCTTTTCCGTCTTGATCCGTGAGCTTCCAGAATTTCAAGGAGGGATCTGATTTGAGAGCTATGGTTACGTTTGCATCCGGCACCGGGTCTCTTAGCGCGTGATCCCATACCCGGATTGGCCAGCTCTTCACCACTTCGGCTGTAATATGTATATCAGTAGCATTCCCATAAGATTGACAATTCGATATGGTTAGGTTATGGCCGTCAAAGACGTAATATACGCATATCGTCGAATCGGTGACGTTGGCTGCGCTAACGGTGTGAGTTATTCTTCCATAGGAGTTCGTTTTCCCGATTATTGTTCCGTTGAGGCTGACGATCGCGTCTTTAAGGGGTAGTCCCTCCTTCGTGGAGACTGTTATGGTTATCGTCGTCTCGTCGGATGCCGAGGCAATGCTTATAAACATGGTTAACATCAGCAAGGCGACAACTGCAATCGCTGTGATGTTCCATAGCTTAGACATCCTACCTTCTGCCTTAGAATCGGGCTTTAGGTATATTTATGGCGTTCGCCGAATAAGTTTCCGGGAGATCGGCCATGACTGTGTTTCAGCAGGAAGTCCATATTAAAACGAGAGGAGAAGGAGACGTCGTAGACATAACCAGCCACGTGGAGAAAGTGGTTCAGAAATCTGGAGTGAAAAACGGAGTCGTCCACATCTTCGCGATAGGCTCCACCGCCGCGATCTCCACGATAGAATACGAACCCGGGCTCAGACAGGATTTATTCGAGATACTCGAGAGAATAGCTCCCAAGAACATGGAGTACAAACATCACCTAAGATGGGGAGACTATAACGGACACAGCCACGTTAGGGCAACGGTTCTAGGACCAAGCCTGAGCGTTCCCCTCAGAAACGGGAGGCTAATCCTAGGAACCTGGCAGCAGATAATCTTCATAGAACTCGACGTCAGACCGCGTGAGAGAAGGTTCATGGTCACGGTTATCGGAGAATGATCATCGGTTTGCTGCTATAGCGGTTTCTAGGGTCCATCTTACGGCGTTGACTATCTCTCTCAGTCTGTATTCTTCTCTGAAGTTTCTGACGATTATTTCTCTTACGCGATCTTGGTCGTATAGGATTTCGTAGCTTAGCTCGTGGCCGGGTGGAAGCAGGCCGCGGTCGACGCGCTCTTTATCCGATTTACTCATCGCGTCCAAGACCTTTCTTATTAGAAATGATTGGAGGGGGCGGGCGTCGCGAGTTAGGTTTACGCCGGGCTCGACGAGGAATCTCAGCTCATTTGAGGATATCAAGACCCTTGCCAAGGCTTCGCCGGTCTTAGATTTCAGCAGCCTGGCGCGGCTGGCCTCCGGGATGGGGCGCTCGACCCGTCTTTGAACGGGTTTTGCCTCAGCGGCTTTCTTGAAGCTCAGGTTCGCGAGCTCCTCGTCGATCACCGCTTTCAATTTCTCGAGGGCCGATATCTCTTTTCTGAGATCTTCGAGCCTTTTCTCTATGTATTCCTTTATTTCCGCGAGCTCTTTCGTTTTTTCCTGTTCTCCGGGCATTTAGAGGACCTCCTGGCCTTGGCCGGCCGGGGTTGCGGTGATCTTCTTCAGCTGAC
>JAGGVM010000130.1 GCA_021157985.1 Nitrososphaerota archaeon
CCCCGGGATCTGGGCCTGCGTCGAACAACACTACGTTTCTCTCCGTCTCCACGAGTATGCTCAGGCCCCACGCGCCCTCCAACCCCGGCCCCGGAGTGTTATCGACGAGCACCGTGAGCTTCGCTCGCTCGACTGGCTCAAACCCAGCTCCCTTTTCTCCAAGATCTACACGAGTCGTCACAGCTATCACCGCGAGAAGCGGTTTCAGCGATAGACGAAGTGCTCGGGGCAGTTTTATAAGCGTTTGCTCATAAATACGATTATCAATCTTCGATGAGCTCCTCAACGGAGGAATATCCGCGGCTCCTCGCGAGCCGAACATTCTTATATTCCTAGCTCGGATTGAGTCTTGATCATGAGCAAGCCTGCTGAACTAGGTTCCCTCAAGGTCGGACACAACATAGTAATCGACGGCGAGCCCTGCAGAATAGTCGAGCTCGAGAAGAGCAAGCCCGGGAAACACGGATCGGCGAAGGTCCGATTGGTCGCGATAGGGATCTTCGACAAGGTCAAGCGGACGATGGTCGGCCCAGCGGACACCAAGGTCGAGGTCCCGATAGTCGAGAAGCGGAGCGGCCAGGTCGTCTCGGTGGGAGACACCGTCAGCGTCATGGACAACGAGACCTATGAGATCGTCGAGATGCCGATCCCCGAGGACGAGTCCCTGGCATCGAAGCTCGAACCCGGATCATCCGTCGAATACTGGAGAATCCTAGGCCGATACATGATAGTCAACGTTAAACCCGCTTAACGATCCTTCTCACCTCTTTTAATCAAAAAGATCCGCTGAGCGAATAAGCTAGGAAGCTTTTTCGAGGAGATTCAGTAGATTAATTGGTCGAGTTTTCCTTGCTTTAACGCGTTCCTGATCTCCCGCGCTATTCGCCTGCCCATAGACATCGGCTCATCGAAGTAGTATGGAGTGTACGGGGATCCCTGAGTATAGAGGTTTGTCCCCGCGACTATTCTCGCCGAGACCTCGAAGACCGTGAATCCTCGGCTCGGGTGGTAAACTGTTTCGAGGCAGAAGGGGCCTATGAGCCCGGGCGCGAAGAGCTTTCTCGAAGCCTTCACGACTTTGGCCGCGTCTTCCAAGAGGTCGACGATGAACTTCTCCCTCACGATCGCCGGAGTATTCCCCGTAACCGTGTAATCCAAGTAGTCTTCAAAGGCGTCTGGAAAACCTCGGTAAAGCTCGTCCACTACCTCGAGCCTCCTATCGATCCCCAATAGCTCCAGTCTCCCATAATCGAGCTCGGGAACGTTCGCGTCTTCAAGGAGGCTTAGGAAGAAATGCGGATAATACCTGACGCCCGCGATGAATTCCTCGATCACGGTCTCAGCTCCCTCCTCGATCAGGTTTCTCTTCTTCAGGTCATCGATCTTCGAGTAGAATTCCTCCGGAGACGACGCGGTGAAATATCCTCTCCCGCCCTTAGCTCCGTGAAGCTTGACTATCACCCTGCGATCTATCTCCTCCGGGGACTTGAACTTCCTCGGGGTCTTCACGCCCGCCTCCCGGAGCCAGATCTCCTGCTTTTTCCGATCTCCCTCCCAGTCTAGGGTAAGCCTGTTCCCGAACATCGGGACGTAGAACTTCTCCTTGAGGTTCTCGGCTCCAACGTATTCGACGAAGGATCCATGAGGAATTATCAAAGCGTTCTCCTCGACGAGCCTCCTCTGAAAATCTTCCCCGAGTATCTCTCGGTAATTATCGACCTCTAAGACCTCGTCGGGCCCGGCTTTGGGAAAGCTCTCGTAATATGGCTTGCTGCGGGGCAGGGTGATTCCTATCGTCCCGAATCCCTCGAGCTTTGCGCCGTGGAATATTTGGAGGGCTGAGTGAGAGCATATCGTCGCCAGCTTGATGTCGGATTCGCTGTATCTATTCAGGGTCTCGAGTATCTTCTCCCTCGGGATCATGTAACGAGGTCACCGAGCCTATCCTGCCTTAAGGCCTCCTTGATCTCGAGCGCTATTCTCCTCCCAACGCTCATCGAGAAGCCCCAGAGGTTCTCCGAGTAAGGCGTGAACTTAGTCCCTGGAGAACCCGGAACCCTGACGCTTACGTCATAGACTATTATCTCCTCATGGGGCGGGCCGGGGATTATCATGCTCTGAAGCGCGAAAGGTCCTATCACTCCGGGGGGATATTCTTCTCTCGCGGCCTTGACGAATTTCTCTGCGAGCTCGAAGGCGCGTTCGAGGAGGGATTCCCTGACCGTGCTCGCTATATGCCCAACCTCTATCGTCTTGACTTCCAGGCTTTTCAGGACCTCGATTTGATGCGGCGCGGGTATCCTCATTATCCCCTCGAGGTTCGTCTGCCTACGCGTGTCAACTCCCATGAGCTCGATCTCTCCGTCCAGAGGCGAGTAGAAGAAGTTGAAGTTGAAGGGCGCCCCGACGACGAACTCCTCTATGACCGCCTTCTCCAACCCCTCCCTCGTGATCAAGCCCTTCCGAATAAGTTCCTCCGCCTTCTCCTCGTAGTCCTTGGGAGACGAGGCGATGAAGAAAGCCCTCTCAAAACCCCTGGCTGCTTCGGGGGCCTTAACGAGCACTAGTCCATCTATCTGAGACGGATCCCTAATGATCCTCGGGTAAGGTATCCCCGCCTTCTCCATCAGGTAGTATTGGTTTCGCTCGACGTCTCTCTCCTCGATCTTGAGCAGAAACCTGTTCCCCACGATCGGTACCCTGAGCTCGTTCTCCAAGGCATCGTATCCCACGTAGACGCAGAGCGATCTATGCGGGATGAGAAGCGAGTTCAGCTTCCTCAGCTTCTCTTGGACTTCTCGGGAGACCATGTCCCTGAACTTGTCCAAGACTATTGCTTCGTCGATTATTCCGACCTCGCGGCCGAACCTCCTCCTAGTTCGAAAATACTTCGAGTAGGTTTTCTCCCTCCCCTTCTGGCATATGACGACCGTTCTGAATCCCTCGTCCTTCGCCCCTCTACAGATCTCCAGCGCTGAGTGGCTTCCGAGAACGCTTATGCTCAGGTCGCTTAGAGAGTACTGGTCGAGGATTTCTAGGATCTCCTCGCGCTTGATCATCTCTTCTCGGATTATCTCCGGAGCCGTTTATAAAAGGTCTTCGCGCTAGATCGTTATGAAAGACTCGATGGGTATGTTGAGCTCCTCGATGAGCTTCTCCTTGGCCTGCTTCAGCGCTATCACGGAGAATATTCCGGAGATGTTCGCCTTCAACTCGTTGCAGATCGATACCAGGGCCTTCATCGTTCCCCCGGTCCTGATTATGTCATCAACCAAGAGTATGTAATCTCCTTTCCTTACTCTCCCCTTCGGGAGGTAGATGTATCGATAGGCGCCGGACTCGAAGATCTGCTTAACCTCGACGAACTCCTTTATCCCGAGCTTCTTGCTCTTCCTGGCGACCGCTATCTCCGTTCCGAGCATCGAGGCGAGCTGATACGCGACCGGGATTCCATCCGATTCCATGGTCATCACTTTATCCACCTTGAATCCCATGATCTTCTCGCTTTCCGTCATGATTATCTGCTTGAGGATGAGCGGGTCGTAGATTATCCGGCTCGTGTCGATCGCGCCTACCTCGTCTCTCTCAAGCCTCCGCTTAACCTCTTCGAGGAGGTATTCCCGCTTAAAGATTGCTAAGATCGTCTTGGATTTCTCTAGGCTTGGGAGGACGTGTCCGTTGATGTACCTGCTGAGGACCGTTGGGGGGAGGTTGATGAGCGAGGAGAGCTGGTCGTAAGACATCTGCTTCTTGAGAAGCCTGAGCGCCTCGATCGAGTTCATCCTATACCAGAGCTCTTCAAGCCTCTTCAAGCACCCACCTAAAACATCATAGAAAAACGTGAGATTAAAAAGCTAATGCGCCTCGATCTCGCGCTAAACGGCCTCCTCCAGCTCGCGGAGTCTTCGATGATCAACGAATATCGGGAGCTCGCCTAAGCGGATCAGATCCCCGCTATACCAAGGTCCCTCGATCCAGATCGCGGCCCGGCAGACGACCGAGCCTCCAGCGCGCATTACTAGCCTCTCTAAGGCGTTCAACGTTCCACCCGTCGATACCACGTCGTCGAGCAGGCATACCCGCCGCCCGTTTAGCTCTTCAGCGTCCTCGCGGACCAAAACCAAGAACTGCTTCTCCCTGGTTGTGATGGATTTGACCTCCTCGACAAGGTAATCCGACATATACGCCTTGATGCTCTTCCTCGCTATAACCACCCTCCGGAGACCCAGGTCCTTCGCGACCTCATAGGAGAACGCGATCGCCTTCGCCTCGGGGGTCACGAGGAACTCGGGGTCAAAGGGCTTTATCTTATCCGCCATGATCTTCGCCGCCTCCGAGATGAACTCGATGTCTCCCAGAATGACCCGCGCGTTCGACGCTATCCACAGTCCTTCATCGACCTGTATTAGGGGAAGCTCCCTCGTCACTCTCCCGATCTTTATCGGGTAAGCTTTCTGGCCTTGGTAGAGGATTACCCGTTTGGTCATCTTAGATCACCGCGAGCCAGTAATGCATGATTGATAAGGCGAGGGTGATGATGAGCGCCGCGATTACGGCTACGTCGATGGCTCTGAGCCTGCCCTTGAAGTATCTCCTCCTCTTGAAGGTGAAGGACTTTAGCTCCATGGCGAGGGTGAGCTTCTCAGCGTTCTCTATGCTTCTGACGAAAAGGGGTATCAGGACGGGGACGTAGTTCCTGATCCTGGTTATGAGCGATCCCTTGTCGAGCTCCAGCCCCCTCGAGGCCTGCGCCTCCTTTATGGCCCTATAGTCGTCGGCTATCGTGTAGATGTGTCTCAGGGTGAGGCCGAGGATGAAGACCGCTCTGTAGGGAAGCCTGAAGGAGTCGAGCGCCTTGACGAGCTCGCCGGGCTTAACCGCCGAGACGAAGTTGAGGGATACCAGGAGTATCAGGAAGAGCCTGAGGGTCATGAAGGCTCCGAGCTGGAAATCGACGCCCGAGCCGTAGTTCTGAAAGAGAGACCATTCATGCATGAAGGACCAGAGGATGAAGGCGACGGCGAGGAGAGGGAGCATCGTCTTCAACCCCTTCTTGATCATCGTCTTATCGTCTTCGACTAGGGAGGCGGCGAGAGAAGCGGCCACGAGCGCGATCATCGCCCAGATATCCCTGCATATGAAAGCCAGGGCAAGCATCGAGGAGAAGAAGAGGACCTTCGTCCTCGGATCCAGACTGAGGCTCATCACGCGGTCACCTCCGTTGCCTCGAGAAGCCTGCTCGGAGGCTCGAGCTCGAGAACTTCTATCAAGGGCCTGCTTAGGAGTATCTTTTCGGGCGGGCCGTCGGCGGCGATCTTTCCATCTCTCAAGGCCACTACTCGGTCGCTGACTTTGAGGGCGAAGTCGCTGTCATGGGTTATGACGAGAACCGTTTTCCCGCGGGCTTTCAGCTCGGAGATGACAGAGGCGATGACCTCAAGGGTTTCCTCGTCCTGGCCCGTGGTGGGCTCATCGAGGACCAGGATCCTCGGGTTCATGGCCAAGGCTCCCGCAATCGAGACCCTGATTTTCTCCCCCATGCTCAGAAAATACGGGGGATCGTTTCTCCTAGCTTGGAGGCCCAGGGTTTTCAGTGCTTCCTCCGCGTAGCTCTCGGGTAATCCCAGGTTCCTCGCCCCGAACGCGACCTCATCCCAAACGGTTTCACTCGTGATATGCTTGTCAGGGTCTTGGAAGACGAAGGCAACGTATCTGGCGAGCTGAGCGGGGCTGAGCTTCCCCGTCTCCTTACCCGCCACCACAACCCTACCCCTAGAAGGCTTAAGCAAGGCGTTAACGTGCTTCGCGAGAGTCGTTTTCCCGGATCCATTAGGCCCCATGAGGGCCACGGACTCACCCGAGTAGATCTCGAGCGACACCCCCTTGAGAACGTAGTCTCTCGCGTACTTGAACCACACATCCTCGAACTTAATCACGGGCTCGGGGGTTCCGGGCTTACTGGAGCCAACTCGATGGCTCGGCTCAGGGATTTCCCTGATCTTCCTCTTCTCCCCCTTCCCGAGCTCGATCACCCTGTCGACGGCTCCCTCGAGCCCCTTAAGCCTCCGCGCCATGACCACTATCCCTTTCCCCTCCGCTTTCAGCTTCCGAATCGTTCTCCCGAGCTCGATGATCCCCCTCCAGTCCAGGTTGGCCGTCGGATCATCCATGACGAGGTATCTCGGCGCCGTAGCGATCGAGGAGGCTATCGCGAGCCTCTGCCTCAGCCCCCCGGAGAGCTCGTGAACGTAATACGACCTGTATTTCTTTAATCCGAAGGTTTCCAGGATCTGGTCGGCGCGCTTCTCGATCTCCGCTTCGTCTAGGCCCAAGTTTTCTAGGCTGAAGGTGATGTCCTCCTCCACGGTTAGCCCGAAGATCTGCATCTCATAGCTTTGGAGGATTATGTTGACGGTTTTGACGTTCTCCCTTATCCTCGAGGAGAGGATGTCTCTTCCATCCGCGAAAACCCTTCCCTCGACCTCCGCCCTAACCTTGTTCGGGATTATTCCGACGAGGCAATAGGCCAGGGTCGTCTTCCCGGATCCGCTCGGCCCCGTGATGGCCAAAGCCTCCCCAGGCTTAACAGAAAAATTGAGGTTTTTGAAGACCCAGTCTCCACCGTATCCGCAGCTTAGGTTGACGACCCTCAGCTCGGAGCCGTTCACAGCCTCCACTTAAGGAGCCCCCTTCTCAAGAGAGGCGGCGCAACCGCCTTGACTATTATCGGAGTTCCGATCAGGATCGGCGGTAGATCGCTCAGCGAGAGGAAGACGACGGCGGGCCCGAAGGGAGCCACCCCGACCCAGTCGAATCCGACGGCGACTATCGGGACCATTATCAGCCCCGAGATGAAGGAGACTATCGTAACCTTCGCCAACCCCTTTCCCGTCGAGGCGTCCTCGGGCTTGCAGAAGAGTCCAGGTATCAGGCCGGTCAATCCCACTCCTATCAGGTCGAAGATCGGGGTCGCTGGATTGAAGTATCCGCCTAGAACCGCCCAGAGCGTGTTGCCTATGGCGCCGGCGAAGAACCCTACCACCGGGCCGAAGAGAACCCCGAAGACGCATGGGAGAAATGCGAGGACCCTCCAGTGGATCGCGCCGGGTATCAGGGGGATGGGCGCTGTCAGGAGGAATCCAACTCCCGTGACTGCCGCAGCCACGACTATGTACGCCGCCGCGGTTAACGCGTCTGGTCTACCGTAACCTGTTTTCCCGGAGCTCATGGATGGAATCCCTTATTTACACTTTTATATAAAACATTCCGAACATGAAGCCCTATAATTTACATGTTCAAGTGCAAAGAAAACGTCCCGAAAGCCCCTCGGCCACGGAGAATCCTCGAATAAACCGTATAAGTTCATAGCTGATGAAAGTAGGTTTGGTTGCCGGTCATGCGGTTTGCCGTGGTCTACACCGAGAAGCGGGCGGAGGCGAAGGAGGCGGCGCGGCGAGCGAAACAGCTCCTCGAATCAAGAGGCATTGAAGTCGAGGTTCACAGCGCTCAGAAGCTCGTGGGAGAAAAGCTACCCAACAGCGTAAACCTAGTCGTGGCCCTAGGCGGGGACGGGACGATCCTGAAGACCGTTGGCGCGCTATCCGGCTCCGAGACCCCGATCCTCGGGATAAACTTCGGGAGAGGCGGCTTCCTCACAGAGGTCGAGGCGGACATGCTCGAAGAGGCGTTAGAAAAGGTTGTAAAGGGAGATTACGAGGTCGAGCGGATCGGGCTTCTCCGCGCGGAAGCCGGGGAGGCGGAGCTGGGAGACGTTCTCAACGAGGTCTACGTTGTCTCCGGGAAAACGGGGAAGCTTCTCAAAGCCGAGATAGCGAAGGCCGGGTCAAAGCTCCTCGAGGTCGAGGCCGATGGATTGATAATCTCCACTCCAATCGGGTCCACTGCTTACTCGTATTCCGCGGGCGGCCCCGTAGTCGACGACGAGCTCGACGCCGTAATCATAACCGCCGTCTGCCCCATATCGAGTTTTAGATCGATGGTTTTACCGCTCTCACGCAAGATAAGCGTCGACCTCAAAAGCGAGCACGGTTTCTCGATCCTCCTCGACGGCTTCATCGAGAAAAAGCTCGCTAACAGATTCCTGCATATAGAGTTCAAGAAATCCGGTAAACAGGCTTCCTTCGTGAGGCTCGGCCTAGGTGAAAGCTTTGCCCGGAGGCTTAGGAAAAAGCTCGGGTAAGGAGGTAAAGGTCCTCGACTCGACCGCGATCTTCCTCGGATTCACAGAGGTATCTAACTGCATCCTAGCGACCTCGAGCAAGATACTCGAAGAGATCAAGTACGGAGACGGACGATACAGGGCGCTGGCCACCCGGGAAGGCGGCTTAATCAAAGTTCTAGACCCGGGAAAAGAGTTCGTGAGAGAGGTCGAGAAAGCGGCCTCCGACCTGGGGGAAAGCGGGCTCTCCGAAGCCGACGTAAGTATCCTGGCCCTCGCCCTCCAGCTATCCAAGGAAGGCAGGAAAACATCGATAGTTACCTCCGATTACTCGGTTCAAAACGTGGCCTCGAAGCTCGGGATAAAGGTCGAGCCGATTCTTCACAGGGGAATAAAGAAGACCATCGAGTGGACTGTTTACTGCAGCGTCTGCCACTGGGTCGGGAAAGGAGTGCCGGGCGAGCCCTGCCCCAGATGCGGCCACCCCCTGAAGAGGAGGCCTAGAAAAATTGAGAAGAATTAAGGTCATCTCGGAGGTGGATGACGAGGAGGCTCTTCGCAGGGTGGCCGAGGCGCTCGAGGAGGTTTACGGAGAACCCGTTGACTTTGAGGTCCGCGGAAAGCTCGTTGACGATTCCTTCTTCAACCCGATCAGAAAACAATACGACGCATGGGAGCTAGTCAAGCATCATCTAGAACTAGCGGACCGGGGATACTACGTCCTCCTCATAACCGATAAGGACATCTACGCGGCGGACCTGAACTACGTCTTCGGCCTGGCTTGGAGGGGAGTGGCCGTGGTCTCCACGCATAGGCTCCGCCAAGAGTTCTATGGGCTTCCACCCGATCGAAACCTCTTCCTCGAAAGGCTCGTGAAGGAGGCGGTTCACGAGGTCGGACACCTCCACGGGCTGCCTCACTGCAGCAACCGCAGATGCGTCATGGCCTTCAGCAACTCGATAATCGACACCGATTACAAGTCCTATAAGCTCTGCGAGAAATGTTCTAGGAAGCTGAGGAGGGGGCTAAGATTCCTCTGAGTTTCCGCTCGGCTCCGAAGCCTTTTTCGCCATCTCCGCGAGCATCTGCTTGACATACGACCTCGAGAGAACTCCGGCGTCTATCAAGTTGACTATCGAGTTCGGGGAAGCCTTCCCCCTGACCTTCCCGATGTTCCCCTTGATCTGCCTCCAGATCAGGTTCGTGTTCCCGCTCTTCGAGTTATAGATCACTCCTAGGACCTCGTAGGCCTTGACGAACTTTATGTCCCTTATCTTCCCGAGATCGAGTTTCGACAAAGCTTCGACGTAGATCCTCCCTTGCTCTCCCTCCCTCTCCGGGAAAACGCTGGGATCCTGAAGATAGCCTCTGGGGATGAAGGAGTAGCAGGTGTTCAGGATCACGAACCGCCTGAATCTCTCAAGCGTCGTCTTGACCTCGATCTCGACCACAGGTCTCCCACCGTCCGCGGCCCTATTCCAGCTCCGAAAACCCAAAGCCCAACGAGCACCTAAATAGTTTTCCATGCTTCCGAAGATCCTCGAAAAGGGATCTCAAGGTAATTCTCGCCGAATTTTCCTGGGCTCTCTGAGGCGATATACCTTAAAAGCCGCGGGTCATTCTCCCGCTCGGAGAATGAGCATAGACGAGAAAGCCTTGGGGTCGCTGAAGGCGGAGACCGAGGCCAGGGGGACCTACATTCGCGAAGTAATCTTAGAGAACTTCATGAGCCACGAGTATTCGAGGGTCCCGCTCAAGCCCGGGATGAACGTCATAACGGGGCCGAACGGGGCGGGTAAATCCTCGATCCTGCTCGGCATAGCCGTTGCCTTGGGCCAAACCTACACGGATAGGGCTGAGAAGCTCAGCGACCTGATCAGGAGAGGTGAGAAAGCCGCCCGGGTGACGGTCGTCTTCGATAACCGGGAGGTCGACGGCCGCAGGCCTATTCCATGGCTCAGCTCCGATCAGCTCGTCGTAACCCGATACCTGAAGAAGAGCGGCGAGTACTGGCATTACATAAATAACAGGTTGAAGTCGAAGGCGGAGGTCGATCACCTCCTACGAAGGCTCGGAATAAACCCGAACAACATGCTGATAATAATGCATCAGAACATGATCGAGCAGTTCGCGGCCCGGAATAACGTCGAGAAGCTTAGAATGGTCGAAGACGCGGTCGGGGCCTCCCAGTTCAGGCAGAGAATACTCGAAGCCGAAGCAAAGCTAAGAGACATACAGACCCAGGAGAAAACCCTCAAGAAAGCCTTGGAAGAGGCGAGGGCCGCGGTGGAATACTGGAAGGAACAATACGAAAAGCTTCTCACGAAGCGGAAGCTCTTGGACGAGAAGAAGAGGCTCGAGCTCGAATACGCCTGGACCCTCGTGGCGGAAGCCGAGTCATCCGTGAGGCGCGTTCAAGAAAAGATCGACGCTCTC
>JAGGVM010000140.1 GCA_021157985.1 Nitrososphaerota archaeon
CTCAGCTCCTCGGATACGAGATACCCTTCCTGCTCGCGCTCTTCGGCCCCGCAATCCCCGCGTCAAGCCTATCGCTCAGCAAGATCACCGCGTGGCAGCAGCAGAACCTCGCATGGGGACTCTGGACTCAGCCTATAGGGTTCGGGGTATTCGTCGTGGGACTGCTCGCTGAGCTCGAACTCGTACCTTTCGACATACCTGAGGCAGAAACCGAGATAGTCGCGGGATGGAGCGTCGAGTTCACGGGGAGGAGGTTGGCGCTGATAAGATTGGGGAAAGATATTGAGCTGGTCGTGGCCTCTGCTCTGATAGCCGACCTTTACTTAGGGGGACCGCAGCCGATCGGCGTGATCCCTCCGATAATCGCTTTTCTGATCAAGATGTTCGCGGCCCTTCTCTTGCTGGCTTATCTCAAGACCCTCTTCGCGAGGTTCAGGATTGACCAGGTTCTCGGAGGGATGTGGAAATACTTAATTCCAGCGGCCATAATCCAGTTCTTGTTAATCAAGCTGATCTGGTGATGAGAGATGGCGTTCGCTAAAGAAGCCTTAAGAAACATTTTCCGGAAACCATCCACGGTTCAGTATCCGTTTGAGCGCAGGGAGCCAGCTGAGGGACTTAGGGGGAAGCCCGTCTGGAACATGGATAAATGCATAGGATGCGGCATCTGCTCGATGGTCTGCCCGGTGAAAGCTGTTGAAATGATCGGGAAAGGAAAAGAAGCGATCATAAAGCATTATCTATATCGATGCATTTACTGCGCTCAATGCGCTGAATCATGCCCCGTAAAAGCGATAACCATGACCACGGAATTCGAGCTCTCGGGAAGCGATAAATCCGCGATGATATACGTGTATAACCGGGAGAAAAAATCCGAGAAATAAATTTGGAAAGCGGAGTATAATGCTTTAAAGAAACCTCATACAAATTTCTTTTAGAAAATTGTGCTACGCGATCCCGGGTAAAGTAACCCGTAAAAACGGAGAGATAGGCTGGGTCGATTTCGGAGACGGGGTCGAGCGGGAGGTAGTTTTGGCGATGGTTAACGCGGAAGTCGGCGACTACGTCCTCGTCCACGCCGGATACGCCATCAAGGTCGTGGATGAGGAAGAGGCCAGGAAAACGATCGAGGCATACAAGGAGATACTGAGCCTCGCGGAGGACTAAGATATGGGCATGGATCTCAAGAAAATTCTCTCGAGATATAGGGATCCTAAGATCGCCCGAAAAATAATAGACGGGATCCACGAGCTCGCAAAAGATCTATCCGACGTGAAGATAATGCATGTCTGCGGAACCCACGAATGGACGATAACTCACTGGGGGATTCGAACGCTTTTACCTGAAAACGTCGAGGTGAGAGCCGGGCCGGGCTGCCCCGTGTGCATTACCCCTGCATCCGAGATAGATTCAGCAATAAAGCTCGCACTCGACGGAATACACGTTTTAACTTACGGGGATATGTCCAGGGCCAAGGGATCTAGGATGATCTCGCTTGAAGACTGCAGAGCGGAGGGTGGAAAAGTCGGAATAGTTTACAGCTTCATGGACGCCGTTAAAGAAGCAAGAGAAAACCCAAGCCGAGAATACGTTTTCCTTGGAGCCGGATTCGAGACGACAGCGCCCATAGTCGCCTACGGAGTTCTCAAAGGAATCCCGGAGAATCTGAAAGTGATCTCCGTTCATCGATACGTTCCGCCAGCGGTAGGGCTGCTCGCCGAGTCAGAAGACCTCGGAATCGACGCTTTCATAAATCCTGGACACGCAGCTACTATAAGCGGGATGAAAGCGTATAAGCCTTATTTCGATAGATGTAGGAAGCCGATGGTGTTCGCGGGCTTTGAACCGATCGACATACTATTAGCGATATACATGATCTTGAAGCAGCTCAGGGAGAAAGCGCCTAAGATGGAGAACGAGTACACGAGATCCGTGACCTGGGAGGGGAACCTCGAGGCGCAGAAAAACCTCCACCGCGTCTTCGACTTCGAGGAAGGATATTGGAGAGGAGTCGCCGTCATCCCAGACAGCTGCATGAACTTTAAGCAGGAGTTCTCTCATGTCGACGCGAAAAAAGCTTACGGGCTTGGAGCGGGGAAAGGCGATAACTTCCCTCCAGAAGCAAGATGCGCGGAAGTCATAAAAGGCTTGATAAATCCCCCGGAATGCCCACTCTACATGAAGGAATGCACCCCAGCGACGCCGATAGGGCCTACCATGGTGGGAGTTGAGGGAACCTGCAGGATATGGGCTCAGCACAAGGTAGCCGCATCTAACCGAATCAAAGAGGAGGTGAAGAAATGAGCAAAGAAACGTCCGAGGACAAGATCAGCATTCTCCACGGCGGAGGAGGATTCTACATGCACAAGCTGATAAAGGAGCATATCCTAGCTAAGTTTAAGACGAGTAAGGTCGCCGAGATCCCGTTAAGCCTGCTCGCCGACTCCGCCGTCGTCGAAGACATAGCTTTCACCACCGACTCTTACACGGTTAAGCCGATATTTTTCCCAGGAGGAGATATCGGAAGGCTCAGCGTATCGGGAACTATTAACGATCTATCGGTTGTCGGGGCGGAGCCCCTCGCGATCTCATGCGCCCTCGTACTTGAGGAGGGATTCGCGCTCAACAAGCTCGACGAGATCCTGGAAAGCATGGAGAAAACCGCCGATGAGGCGGGCGTCGACATAGTCACCGGGGATACGAAAGTCGTGGAGAAAGGAAAGCTCGACGAGATAATAATAAACACGGCGGGAATCGGAAAGCGGAGCAGCCTCCTCGATGAAAACCTAAGGAAAGCAGCCGAAGATGGAAGACAGCTCTCCTCGAGATGGCTAGATCCGAGGAACGTTCGTCCAGGCGATAAAATCATAATATCAGGTCACATAGGCGAACACGCGTTAGCAATCATGGCCTCAAGGAAAGAACTCGGATTCGAGGCCCCGAAAATAAGATCAGACACCGCGCCGCTGAACAAACTCATCTCAAAAGCCTTAGAAGTAGGTGGAGTAGTCGCGGCTAAGGATCCGACGCGAGGCGGTCTCGCCGCCCTGCTCAACGAGTGGAACGAATCATCCGGAATCGGTATAATTATCCGAGAGGAATCTATCCCCATCAGCGAGGGGGTTAGAGCCGCTTCGGAAATCTTAGGAATAGATCCGCTTGAACTCGCGAACGAGGGAAAAGCAGCATTAGCCGTTTCTCCGAACAAAGCTGAAGAAGTTTTAAGCGCTCTTAGAAGCCATCCGCTCGGTAGAAACGCCGAGATAATAGGGGAGTTCACATCAGAATATGAGGGAGTTATCGTGGAAACGGAGATAGGTGGACTTAGATATCTAC
>JAGGVM010000001.1 GCA_021157985.1 Nitrososphaerota archaeon
GCCGGTTCCTCAGTTTTCCGCTCGCCGGAGTCCATCGTGACGTATTTCAACTCCATTGTTTCAACGCCTTTTATCGTGCTTTCGAGGAGCTTCTGCCTCTGGATGCCGATCGAGGTCGCGAGGCGGACGACCTGGCCTTTCCGATTTATCCTGAAGACGGCGAAGTCGAGGTCGGAGAGCCTCCCGGTCTTAGCGTATTTCAACGGGTCTATGACTAGGGCGACGGCCTTCGAGAACATCTTCTGATATCTCCTCTGGGTCTCGACGTCTATTCCCGAGAGGAAGACGCCTATCCCGGGGTGCGAGTGATACCACCCGACCACGTAGAGCCCGGGCCTGTTATTGAGGACCCATTCCGCAGCGGCTCCAATCGTCTCCTCATCTAGGTAAACGAATCCCGGAGCCGATTTCTGGTTTCCGGTGACGGTGTCCCAGATCTCGAGCACGTCTCCCCTCTTCAAGTATTTCCCCACGAGGAGGCCCGCGATCTCGTTCTCCAGGTCCGTTAACGCGTGCTTGATTATTTTTCCGAGGGCCAGGGGATAGATTCGAACTCTCATCAGCTTGACTAATCAATCGAAGCGCATGGATTTAATCTTACCCGTCAGCCTAGGAGATTCGGATCGAATATAAGCCGGGATTTTCACGGGATCTCCGGCTTCACGTTCTCTTGGCTAATGCTTATATAGCGTGTATAACCCCATCCTAGCGAACAGGGGTAGATCAGTATGAGAATAAGGGTTGTTCCAGCCATCGGAGGAGGAAGCCCAATAGAGCTCGAGGTATCGCCGAACACGACGATCGGGGCCATAAGGGCTAAGGTCTGCGCGATGAAGAAGCTTCCACCCGACACCACGCGGCTCACCTTCAGAGGTAGAGCGCTGAAGGACACGGAGACCCTCGAGTCGCTCGGGGTGCAGGACGGAGATAAGCTGATCCTGATCACGAGAACGGTCGGCGGATAAAGACTGTATCTCCGCTATTCGGATCCGCTGTAAACATCCCTTCTCCCTTCATCAATAATTAATATTGATTGCTCGAAACATTTCTCTTTTAGATCTCCGAGGAGCTCAGAAGTTTAAATGCTTTCGAGTGGGAGAGGCGAGGCAAGTTAATTACGTAGCCTTTTAATTTGAAGGGATGTGGAGTTGGATACCGAGCTTCCGGAGTCCCTCTGGAACAGGAGGCTTGCCCTCGAATACAAGTTGATGAGGGAGAACGAGCCTACCTTCGACATCGTGAACAACGAGCTGACCCACTACCGCGGCGTCTTAATAGGCGAGGGACTCTATGAGGGAGGGTTCTTCAAGCTAGAGATATTCATTCCCCGAACCTTTCCCTATACTCCTCCCGAGGTCGTCTGGTGGACGCGGATATGGCACCCCAATTTCACGGACGAGGTTCCGGCGAGGATCTGCGAATCGATCTTCAAGAACGATTGGAGTCCATCCCTCCACATATTCACGGTGATAGAAGCCCTTCGAGAGCTCCTCAACAACCCGAACCCGGATGACCCGCTCAACACCTTCGCGGCGGCGGAGATGAAGTATAGGCCGGATATGTTCGAGGCGAGGGTGAGGAGGTATATAGAGCTCTACGCGAGGCCCGAGCTGGCTTTCGAGGAATAATTGGAAAAGCTCAAATAAGTCGGGAGATGGCTCCCTTTAGCTGATAGAATGAGCGATGGAGTCGGAGAAGAGGTTTTCGAGAGATATGATCGTCAGTTGAGAATTGAGGGATGGGATCAAGAGAAGCTGATGAACGCGAGGGTCGTGATCGTCGGGGTCGGTGCGACGGGCTGCGAGGTCGCGAAGAACTTGGCTTTGATGGGCGTCGGAACCCTCGTATTGATAGACAACGACGTAGTCGAGCTCTCGAACCTCAGCAGGCAAATGCTCTTCACAGATGACGATATAGGGAAGCCTAAAGCGATCGTGGCCGCCGAAAAGTTGAAGAAAATGAATCCCTGGATAAACGTCGAAACCTATTTCGAGGACGTTCGATCGGTTCCCCACGACGTCTTCAATAAATCAAACGTCATAGTCTCCTGCTTAGACAACTGGCCCGCTAGGCGGTGGCTGAACTCGCTGGCCGTGGAGCTCGATAAGCCGCTCATTGACCTATCGATGGAAGGTTTCTACGCGAACCTCCAGATAGTCCTTCCGGGGAAAACCGCTTGCTTAGAGTGCCATGGTGACGAGCTCATTCCTAAGGAGGTTCAGGTGGCGGAGTGCACTCTCAGGCGTAGGAAGCCCGAAGACCTCGTTAAGGACTTGAAGGAAAGTGGGGTTGAGATAAGTCTTAAGACGGCGGAAAAGCTCTTCCAGCTGAACATAAAGACGATCTACGATCTGAAATACCTCCAAGCGGGGGTTCTCGAGAAAATGGATAACAAAACCAGGAAGACCGTGGAGAAGATCCAGGAAAAGCTCAAGCCCAAGATGCCCGCTCTTCAAAGCGTCGCCGCGCTAATAGCCGGAATAGCGTCAACCGAGATAGTGAAGCTGCTTCACGAGGGAAAGCTCGGAGAAATCATGACGGACTTCTTGGTTTACGATGGCCTCTCGGGACGTTTCACCACCGTAAAGCTCGAGAGGAGAACCGACTGCTTCGTCTGCGGAGACATCGTCCGCCAAAAAGCGGTAGATTTTCCAGTAAGCCCCGAGGAAACGGTTCTCGACCTCAAGAAGAGAATCGCCGAACAATTCAAGATACCTGACCCCGAGCTTCTATACAAGACTTGGAGACTAACGGATGATCAAAAGCTCGCTGATCTACAAGTCAAGAACGGAGACATAATCTACGTAGACACGAGCAGAAGATTTATGCCCCTTCCCTTGAAACTAGTTTTATCGGGGGAGTGAACTCGAGATTGGTGAAAAGGATAATAATAGAAGAGGAGGTCAAAGCCGGGGAGTGGGACTTATCCTTCGAAGAGAAGGAGCGGAGAATTTGCCCGGTTTGTTCTACTGAGATCCTGGAAGGTGACCCGGTTTTCGAATGCCCTTACTGCGGTAACGTCATGCATCTCAGGTGCGTGAAGCCGTGGATAGAGTCCCGCGGAACCTGTCCAATATGCAAAAGACCTTTATCGAAAGAAATCTTATCAAAGCAGGAGGAGGAACAGGGTTGAGCGAGCGGGAGCACGAGAAAAAAGACGTCATAGTCATAAAGCCGAGCTATATCGAGACCCCGAAGGGGAAGATCCCGACCTACGAGTTCGTCCGAGGCTTGGTGAAAGCGATAGACATTTTAGATGACGCGGCCTCAAATCTCGAGGAGAAATTGGCTAGAATTGAAAAAACCCGCGCACCGGATCTCAATGAACTACGTGAAAGGCTCTCAACACTAGAGGAATCGATAAAAGAGCTTCAGGAGAGATTGGACTTCGAATTAAAAGACGTCTCAGATAAATTATCGGTTCTCACCGACGCGTTCGCGGAGCTGGTTGAGAGGATTAAGAAGATAGAGGAATCGCTTCCTAGGGATTGAGGACGGCTCTCCGCATATCCGCTAAAATCTTTTCTAGATTAGCTCTCTTCTCTTCAAGGTCCTTTATCTCGGATTCAAGCCTTTTCTTCCTCTCGTTGAGCGCGTTCAATTCTCCTCTAAGCTGAAGCACTTTTCTCTCCAGTTCCTCGGCTTGCTCTTCCTTCTCCCTGAGCTTTTCGAGCTCCTCCCTCAGCTCCGCCTCCCTCCTCACGAGTCTCTCAAGCCTTATCTCCCTGAGCTTGAAATCTCTCAGTACGCCTTTAACCATCTCGTCAAGCTTGTTCCTGCTCTCCTCCAAGGCTTTCAGATAGTGGTTCTCGAGCTCGGCGATCTTCCTCTCGATCTCCATCTTCTTCTCCTCAAGCTCTCTCAGCTCCGCTTCTCTCAACATGAGCTTTCTCTCCTTAGCGTCGAGCTCATCCCTCCACTTCCTCATCTCCTCCCTCAGCGTCGTCAATTCCCCGCGTTCTTTCAGGAGATTGTTGACCTCCTGCTTTATCGTCTCCCTCTCCTTGCTCAAGGTCTCGATTATATCCTTCATTCCCTCCTGAATCGAAAGGAGCGTGTTCTCGTAGTATCTCACATGCTCAAGCTCCTCTGCAACCTTCTCCGCCCGC
>JAGGVM010000062.1 GCA_021157985.1 Nitrososphaerota archaeon
CATGACGATCCTCGACGAGGAAGCAGTCCTGAACATGTTGATAAAGCCCGTGGCCGAGGCTTTCAAGGAGAGATTCAAGCATCTCACCGAGCCCCAGATCGAGGCGATACCCAAGATACTCGACGGGAAAAACCTCCTCTTAATGGCTCCCACGGGAACCGGGAAAACCGAGGCCGCCCTCCTCCCGATCCTCAGCAAGATGATACTCGAGGGAAGGAAGCCGGGAATAAAGATACTCTACATCACGCCCCTCAGAGCCTTGAACCGAGACCTTCTCGAGAGAATAGACTGGTGGGCTCAGAGACTCGACTTCAGGAGCGCGGTTAGACATGGGGATACCGCTCAGAGAGAGCGGAGAACCCAGAGCCTTGAGCCGCCTGACCTCCTCATCACGACCCCTGAAACTTTACAGGTAATTTTAACCGGTAAAATTTTGAGAAACCACTTGAGGGCGGTTAAGTGGGTTATAGTCGATGAAGTTCACGAGCTCGCGACCGATAAGCGCGGAGCGCAGCTTGCAGTCGGCTTAGAGAGGCTTAGGAGGTTGACGGGGTCGGATTTCCAGAGGATTGGGTTGTCGGCGACTATAGGTGAGCCTGAGAAGATCGCGGCGTTCCTCGTGGGGGTGAATAGGGAATGCGAGATAGTGAGGGTTCCGGTCGCGAAGAGCATGGAGTTCAGGGTCGTTTACCCGAAGCCCGTTGAGGAGGACAGGGTTCTCGCTGAAAGCTTAGGAGTTCACCCCGAGGTCGCGGCCAGATTGAGGATCATCAGGGAGCTCGTCGAGCGGCATAGGTCCACGTTGATCTTCACGAATACGAGGCCGTTGGCCGAGATCCTCACGAACAGGTTCAGGGTATGGGATGAGCAGATGCAGATAGGGATTCACCACGGATCGCTCTCCAAGACGAAGCGGCTTTCCGCCGAAGACGCCTTGAAGACCGGGAAGCTGAGCGGAATAGTCTGCACCTCCTCGCTCGAGCTCGGAATAGACGTCGGCAGAATCGATCTCGTGATCCAATATAATTCGCCGAGAGAGGTTACGAGACTCATTCAGAGGGTTGGGAGAAGCGGGCATGGAATCGGGAGGGTTGCGAAGGGAGTTGTGATAGCGATAGACTCCGACGACGCCCTCGAATCCATAGTCATAGCCAGGAGAGCGCGGGAAGAGCTCCTCGAGGAACCCGAGATACCGATGAAGCCCTACGACGTCTTAATGCATCAGATCGCCGGCCTCCTAATCGAATACGGTAGAACGAGCATCGACGAAGCCCTGAAACTGTTCAAGCAAACCTACAACTTCAAGGATCTATCGGAGGAAGAACTAAGGGCCGTGGCGGAGCACATGGCGAACCTCGGGATAGCGTATCTCGGAGACGAGGTGATAGCGAAGCCGAGGAACAGCAGGGAGCTCTACGAATATTACTTCAACAACTTATCCATGATCCCCGAGGAAAGGCAGTACATAGTGATAGACGAGGTGAAGAACGAGCCCGTCGGAATACTCGACGAGGAGTTCGTGGCCGAATACGGGGAACCCGGAACACGGTTCATCCTAATGGGGAAGGCCTGGGAGATCCATCACCTAAGCGGGGACAGGATATACGTGGCCCCCCTGGCGGATTACGAGGGAGCCGTCCCGAGCTGGGTAGGAGAGGAAATCCCCGTTCCCTACGAGGTCGCCGAGGAAGTCGGAGCCCTTCGAAGAGAATATAGGGATAAGAGGAGGAGAGGAGTGTCCGGGAATGAAATCGCCGAGGAGATAGCGGGAAGATACGACGCCGATCCGGAGGACGTCGCGAGGGCGTTCAAGGAGGTCGAGCAGCATATCGAGCGGGGAATCCCTGTCCCAACCGACGTGGACTTACTCGTCGAGGAGACGGGAAAACACATCGTCCTCCACCTGCACGGGGGGTTGAAAGTCAACAGGACTATCCAGAAGCTGATAAGCTACCATTTATCCGAGAAGATAGGTGCGCCGATTAAGGGCCAGCAAGACCCGTATCGGATCGCGTTCAGGTCGCCGCATATCTCCGTTGATTCGATCGTGGCATCGCTGAAGGAGGTCTTGAACGACTTCGATGAGAAACTGCGGAGGGCGATCGAGTCGTCGACCCTGTTTAAGCGCAGGCTCGTCCACGTGGCGAGGAAGATGGGAGTGATAAAGTACGAGGCGAATCTCTCTGAGATAAACCTGAACCAGCTCGCCGAAGCCTTGAAAGACACGCCGGTGTACAGGGAGACCATGAACTACACGCTCTTCCACGACTTCGACGCCGAGAAAGCGAGGGAAGTCCTGGAGAGGATAGCTCGAGGGGAGCTGAGGATTCATAGGTGGAGGTCTCCATCTGGAGAGGCTTCGCCGATAGCGAGGCTTACGCTGAGCAGGTTCGAGACGGAGAGCGAGGTATCCAGCCCGCAGGGAATGAAGAGAGTAGTCTTAATGGCCGTTAGGGGGAGGCTCATAAACGAGAGTTGGCTCGCGGTCTGCACCGACTGCTACGAATACTACGAGCAAATACTCGTCAAAGACCTACCCGAGAAACCGAAGTGCCCCGTCTGCGGCTCGAACATGATAGGCTTGACGAAGAGGCCGCTTGAGGAGGTCTTGGGGCTGATAGCGAGGAAGGGGAAGCCCGTGAACAAGAAGGAGAGGAGGATAATCGCGGAGCTGAAGAGGAACGCGGTCCTAGTCTCAAAATATGGAAAGGCGGCGGCGATCGCGCTGTCGGCGAGGGGGCTCAGCCTGAAAGAAGTCGTCAGGATACTCGAGGAAGAACCGCATGAGAGCATGAGGCTGATCGAGCTATTGGTCGAGGCGGAGAAGAAGGCGCTTCAGAGAAGGCTCGGGCTAACGAAATAGAACACTTAAATTATATCGGATCCAAGCAAACCCGTTGACAAATGCCCAGAAAAACCCTCCACAGATCCGATGAAGACCGCATCCTCTCAGGAGTCTTAGGAGGCCTCGGCGAATACTTCAAGGTCGATCCCAACATCCTCAGGATCCTCGCGGTCGTCCTCCTGATAGTTCTCCCGATACCGATGGTCGTCCTATACTTGGCGGCCGCCTTCCTGATACCGAGGAAGGGGAAGAGGCCCGTGGCCGCGAACCTCGACCTATCCGAGCACAAGCAGCTCATAATCGGGTTCGTCCTATTCATCCTCGGAAGCTTCTTCACCCCGTACTTCGCTGGAACCCTGTTCTCCCTCGCCGCGCCCTACGGCTTCTTCATCTTCCTAAACGGGATAATCGGGGCAATCCTGATAATAGTCGGAGCAGTCCTAATGATACCACCCCTGAGGAAAATATAGCCTCAGAAAAAAGAAGAATTAAACCAGAGCCGGCCTAGGTAAGCTTATGCAGGAGCTCATAAAAGAAATAAGAGACCTCCGTCAGGAGATTAAAGAGCCCCCAAGAGAAGCTGAACATCTCGAAACCCCTTCTAATAATGCATCTAAAAATGCTGCTCAAACAAGGATTGCTGGAGCAGAGGGTGGAATTCGACGAAAACAAGCTGATCGTGAGAAAATACTACAAGACGAAGGACTTCGAGATCAGAATCGGGGCGGACACCCTTAAGAAAATCTTGAAAACAGAAACCGAATAACGAACACCTTATCCACGCCCACTTTTTCAAACAATCTCAGCGATAATTGTTTGGTAAATATGTGCGGGGGGTGGGATTCGAACCCACGAACCCCTACGGGACAGGGGCCTGAACCCTGCGCCGTTGACC
>JAGGVM010000108.1 GCA_021157985.1 Nitrososphaerota archaeon
ATATTTAGCTTATGGATTTTGTGTATCGTGAAGCTGCGATACTACATCATCCGACGCACGCTTCTCCAGATCCTCGTCATATTCGGCGTCCTGACCCTCGTCTTCTTCGCGACGAAGCTGGTTCCAAGCAACCCCCTCGCAGTCCTACTCGGAGTGGAAGGGATGCAGGATAAAGCTCTAGTGGAGCAAGTAACGAAGATCTGGAAGCTCGATAGGCCCATCTGGGAGCAGTACATTTACTACGTAGGCAACCTCCTCAGAGGAGAGTTCGGGAGATCGATACTCACGAGATCGCCGGTCCTCGCGGATCTCAGGGTCAGGTTTCCCGCAACTGTTGAGCTGTCGATCGTCGGCTTCCTCATAGCCATGGTTATAGCTATTCCGGCGGGAATCCTATCTGCCGTTTATAGAGATAGTATAATCGACCACTTGTCCAGGATATTCTCTATAGTGGGGGTCTCAGGGCCCGAGTGGTGGTGGGGAATAATACTCCTCATAATATTCTATTACTTCCTCGGATTCGGTGGATCGGGTAGGTTGAGCCAGGGAACGCCCTATCCGCCTTTCATAACCGGGATGTATCTGGTCGACAGCCTTCTGGTCGGCAGACTGGATATATTCATGGATGCGCTCTCTCACATCACGCTTCCGGCCATAGCGTTGGGGATCACTCGAAGCGGGTTGACATCGAGGCTTGTTAGGTCGTCTATGTTGGAGGTCATGAGAGAGGACTACATTAAGACCGCTAAGATGAAGGGATTAAGGGAGAGGGTGATAATTTATAGACATGCGCTGAGAAACGCTTTGATAGCTCCGGTTACCTACATGGGCTTCCTCTTCGGATCAATGCTCGGAGGAGCGATATTCGTCGAAACGGTCTTCAACTGGCAGGGAATGGGCCTATACCTCGTGAACGCCATATTCGCAGCGGATTATCCGGCCATACAGGGAGCGGTGATTCTCATGGCGATAATTTACTCGACCGTCAACCTGCTCGTGGACATATTATACGCGTTTATCGATCCCAGGGTGAGGTACTGATGGCGGCTTTAAAGAAAAAATCATTCCTATCAACGGAAACCAAGATAACGATCTCGATAATGCTTAGGAGCAAGATCACCGTGGCATCGATGCTTTTGCTGGCCGTGATATACGTCCTCGCGGTATTCGCCCCCCAAGTATCTCCAACCGATCCATACGCTATGGATCCGGGATCCCTCCTCCTCCCGCCGAGCAAAAACCACCTCCTAGGAACTGATAATCTAGGCAGAGACGTTTTATCGCGGCTTCTCTACGGTGCCAGGGTCTCCGTCTTCGTGCCCATGGTGGTCGTGGCGATAACTGTGGCGATAGGAGTTCCTTTGGGGTTGATATCTGGATACTACGGCGGGAAGATCGATGAGGTGATAATGAGGATTACGGATATCGTGATGTCGTTCCCGGGAGTAAGCCTCGCGATCCTATTAGCCTATATTGCTGGGAGAGGAATATTCAGCGCCGCCCTCGCGTTGGCTCTGGTCGGCTGGACTTCGATGGCCAGGGTCGTTAGAGGAGTCGTCATGACCGAGAAGGAGAAAGACTACGTCTTAGCCGCGAAGGTCATCGGCAAAAGCGATTTCAGGATAATGTTCGAGGAACTGTTGCCCAACTGCTTTTACCCGATCTTGGTTGACGCGATGATGAGGCTGGGAACCGTGATAATCGCTTTAGCCGGTTTGAGCTTCATAGGGGTCGGGGTTCAACCCCCTGAGCCTGACTGGGGAATAATAGCCGCTGAAGGAAGGAAATACATCTTCGAGCAGCCGTGGCTCTCGGTTTTCCCCGGTATACTGATAATCATAACGGTGCTGGCCTACAACATGATAGGCGATAGGCTTCGGGATGCCTTGGATCCGAGGTTGAGAAGGGAGCTCGCGGGTGTTTACCGTGTTAAAGAGGAAGAAAGAGAAGAAGAGAGTTAAGCTGGATTGGAAGGACTACGTCGCTATAACGATCGCGATGCTCGAGACCGTATTACTGCCCTTCATCCTGTACATAATCATCTTATTCGCCTTAGCGGTGATCTTCGGGTTACTGTGAAGACTTAGCAGCCTCGACCGCTTTCAAGGCATTTTTGCAGCCCTTCATTATGTAATCGCTGTCAGCTCCAACGGTCATGAGCTTGAAACCCATCGCGAGATGCTTCGCCACGTTCTGCTCATCGCTTACAATGGCACCTGGAACACCCAGGGACTTCCCCACGTCAATTATCTTGTTAATCGATTCGACGACCTCTGGATGGTCTATCTGACAGCAGTGTCCAAGCGTCGCGGCGAGATCCCATGGCCCTATGAAATACATATCGACGCCGTCTACCGAGAGAATTTCCTCGACGTTCTCAACGGCTTTCCTGGTCTCGACCTGAACTATCACCATTATCTCATCGTCCGCGGATTCAGCGTACTCCCTTAACTCCAACCCGTAAGCCGAAGCCCTGCGAGGCCCGAACCCCCTGAATCCTTTAGGAGGATACTTAGCTGCTTTCACGACTGTCTCCGCGTCCTCCTTCGTGTCGACATGCGGGACGAGAAGCCCGTAAACTCCTACGTCGAGCGTCCTCTTTATCGCTATGTAGTCGGCTGCGGGAACTCTAGCGAAGGGTAGGCAAGGCTTTGACGCCGCCGAAATTGCTTGGACAAGTCCCTGCAGGGTACTGTAGTCTATTGGAGAATGCTCCATGTCGATGAGGAGAAAATCGAAGCCCATTAAGGCCATGATCTCGGCTACGTCCGGATGACCTATGGTTATCCAAGCTCCGAAAGACGGCTCGCCTCTCGAGATCTTTTCCTTAACAAAATTTTTCGCCATAACGCTCGCATAATAACAGGTTCGCCTCGAATATATACTGTGTTACCCACCTTTGAAAAGCTAATGCCTGTGCAATCCTATACCCTTTATTCTAATTAGAGCTGGCTCTCCGAGTTTTCCCGAAACCTCTGCTTCGGCTCCGCTAAGTATTCGGCACAGCTCTATGCTCGTCACGGTATGCGATGTAAGCTCAGCTACTGAGTATTCGGAGATCCCGTCAGCGAGGGATGCCCAGATTACGAGTTGGTCGCCTAAATGCTTGTCCACGGCCGCTCCGCTCTCTATTTGTCTGAGAAGGTCGTTGACGGCGTCTTCAGCGACTTTCTCAGCGGGAACGCCTATTCTCCCTAGGTTATCGGATCCAAGAACCGCTCCGGATTTAAGCTCGGCCACGAGGATTATCCCGCAGCCAGGGTCGAGTGAGCATTTCCTATCTCCGGGTTTTAGGATCTCTCTCGATATCTCGACGTCGAATCCACGCTTCGATAAGAGCTTCTCAGCGGTCGAGGCCATTCTCTCAACAATATGAGATGGAAGCCTACAGCTATAGCTCAGACCCGTGATACGCTTAACGCC
>JAGGVM010000017.1 GCA_021157985.1 Nitrososphaerota archaeon
AAAGGAAAGATCCCGGTACCCTTCGAAAAAGAGCTCTTGGAATATTATCATATAAGGGGCTGGGATAGCGATGGAAGACCCACGAAGGAGAAGCTCGTTGAGCTTGGGTTGATCGAGGCGTTAAAGCCCGTTTGGGAGGGCGTCAAGGATAAACCAAACGACTGAATTCGCTGTTAAGCTCCATTTTTTGTTTTAAAATTCTTTATTCTTTTCTTATTTTCTCGACTTCAGCTTTTTCGGACTATTTTGTCGAGGTCTTCCCCATCTTCAAGGAGCGCTTTGAACTCCTCGAAGGTAAGCTTCTTGCCGGATGATAGCTTCGAGATCGCCTCCGCCTTAAGCTTCTCCTTGATCTGCTTGATGCGCTTCTCTTCCTCGCTGCGCTTATGCTTCTCGAGCTTTTCTTGGAGCTCGGCGGCCTTCGAGACCACTAGTATCTTCTCGGCCTCCAGCCTCATGAGCCGCTCCTTCGCCTCGACGTATTTCGCGTGCCACTCATCGCTCTTCGACTTCAGCTCCTGAACCTTCTCCCTCAGGGCTTTCTTCTGCTCAAAGCTCGCGCTAAGCTGGTTCTTCACCTCACCTATTTCGTTTCTCAGCTTCTCGACTTCTTCGGATACCGCGTTCATCTCCGCCTCCGCCGCCTCTAAGTCTTTCTCAAGCTTAATCTTCTGATCGGCTTGAATCAATCTTTCGTGAAGTTCCTCGAGTAGGTTGCTTAATCTTTTCTCCTCCTCTCTTGGAAGGGGCTGGGTCTGAATTCTCCAATCTATTTCCTCTATCTTTTTCTGAATCTCCTCCGGGGTCTCCCTTATCGATCTGAGGCTTCTGAGCTTCGACCTGATTTCCCTCAGCTTTTCCCGCTTCTCTCTCAGCTCCTCCTTCTTCTTCGCTAGGTTTTCCCTGAGCTCGTTAAGCTTCGCTCTCTTCTCCTCGTCTTCCGCGCGCATCTTGCGCAGCTGCTCGACGTAAGGCTTCATCTCCTCGTGGATCTTATCCCTCTTCTCCGCGTATTTTCTGACCTCTTCCTCGGTTTCCCTTATCCTAAGATTGAGCTGCCTTATCTTCTCCCTGAGCTCGTAGAGCTGCTTCTCTATCTCCTCAAGGCTTTGCACGGACACTTCTTCATCACCTCAACTCCATTTCTCCCTCGCTGAGGAATTTCGTGATCGTGGCGTGTAGGTCGGGGAACCCCTCCATCGTAGTCGATGAAACAGGTATAATGGGCATACTTATGATTATATCGTGGATCGCCTCGGCGACCTCGCGGGATAGGATCCTCGCGGTGCTCTCCATGCTGTTCTCGAGGTCTATGATCAGGGAGTCGAATGACTCGCTCCATCCCTCGATTTTCTCGACCTTCTCCCTGGGGATCGCGTCGATCTTATTTAGGACGTGGATCATCGGGAGTCCGAAGGAGAAGTATATCGAGGCGGAGAGGAAGACGCTTGAGACGAAGTTCTTCGCGGTCGTGCAGAACATTGGATCCAGGATGAATACCATGATCTTCCTCCCCTTCACGCCTATGCTCTCGGCGAGTATGAACCCCTCCTCGCGGAATGCGAATAGCTCGAGCTGGCCCGGCGTATCGACTAGAACGAAGTCGGGGTTAAACGCGTTTATCTCCTCGCTGAGCTCATCTACGTATCTCGCGACCTCTCTAACCGACGCTATCAACGCGGCGTTGGGCCCCAGCCTCCTAGTCGCCATTATCCGATCGTAATCCACGTAGTCTCTAACATCGACGTCGGGTTCGTATGGAAGGGTCTGAGCGGCGGGATCCAGGTTGACCAGAAGGGTTGACTGCTCTTGTGATCTGAGCCAGTCGCTGAACGCTGATGTAAGCGTCGACTTCCCCGATCCAGCAGTCCCGACGATAAACACGGTGTTCACTTTTTCACCCCGTCAGCCGGTTCCATGGCCAAGCTTATCGTTTTCCTCAATCGAATACCCCGGAGAACCCGGAGAGCATGTTCTCGTCTTCCTTCCTCAGCTCCTCTAAGACCTTCTCTTTTTCCTCTCCGGTTACTTCTTCCGCGATTTCCTTCGCGAGCTCGACGGCTCTCCTGCATTGCTCCTCGTCCCCGACCACTCTAACGTAGAATCCCTGCTTGTCCATGAAGCCCGCGTCTTTGAATATTACGTTTGCCCTCGACACTATATCATCTTTCAGGAGAATCTCCCTGAGTTTATCCGATTTCTCTCGCTCGACGTAGAGCACGGTCTCCACGCTTTCACTCCTCCCTACTTCTTCGAGGCGGTCCACCACTCCAAGTACTCCTCGTATTTCCTCCGCTTCTTGTTCTCCTGGAGTTTTCTCTCGAATTCTTTCTGGGATTCCATGAGGAGGTCCTGCGAGGTATAGGTGAGCCCGCAATGTAGGCAGACGTATGCCCGTATGCTTCGATCGTAGATCAACTTTGAACCGCATTCACGGCAATACGGCAACCCCGATCAACTACCGCACGTTCACGCGGCTATTAAAGATTTGCGTCGGCGATCTTCAGCTATACGAGCTCTCCTCAGCCAGTTTTCGGAGAACGTAAAGCACGAAAAACAGAAACGCGATCACCGGGATCAGCGCGAGGATCAGCAGTAAGAGCGGGCTCAGCTCGCCCTGAAATATTATCGGGAACGGTCCTATCAGGATTACTCCCGCTCCCTGCCCCTTTCCTCCGGCCGCCCCGGAGGCTATGACGAGAAAGCCGATGAAGATCAAGAGTATCCCGAGGAAGAGCATTACAGCCGATGCTTCCGGAGGAATCCTTCTATAGGTCATGAGCCAGCACCCAGAAAGCCAAACGCGAAGACCAAGAAAACGATCAAGAAGAAGGCTATGAGAAGCGCTATCACAGCTCTCGAGCCCCCGATTATTATCGGGAAAGGACCTATCAGGATGACCCCGCCTCCCTTAACCTCGCCTCTCAACGAGGACAGCGACAAAAACACGAGAAGCAAGCCCAGAACGATCAACGAGCCCCCGACCGCGAGCTCCAAGAGGCTCATCCA
>JAGGVM010000030.1 GCA_021157985.1 Nitrososphaerota archaeon
CGCTCGGAGCAGGTTCCTCGCGGGCGAGAAGGCGGAAGCAGTAGGGGGAGCGATCCTCCTGCTGATAGGCGTCAAGATACTCTTCGACCACCTATCGGCGTAACAATTTAGATACCGGTTTCACCTGGCCTGCTCAGGAGAGACTATGGAGATCGTTTACGACGAGAAGCATTGGAAGATCCTCAAGAAGCTGAGGGAGAAAGCCGGGAAACTGATGCGCGTACTCGTGGCCCGCGGATTGAACCCGATCGTCTACGGAAGCGTCGCGAGAGGTGACGTCGACGAGGAGAGCGACGTGGACATATTCGTTCCGTATCCGGTGAGCTCCGCGATGATCGAGCTCTACTTATCCGAGGCGGGGATAAAGCCTTCGAGGAGGGTTCTCGTCCAAGCGACCCCGAGCTACGTGCCCAAGGCATACCTCGTAATAGATGATTACACTTCGGTCTCGTTTCCCCTCTCGAAGATGAGGGAGGAGGAACTCGGCTTCTACACCCTCGCCGGCCGGCTCTCCCTCGAAGAACTTGAGAAAAACATCAGGGTCCCTGGAATAAACAAGGAATTGAACCTAATCGTTCCGACCGAGAAAGGGCATCTGGAAATCCCCGTCGAAGGAAGGATAGAGGAGGCGGCGAAGATCCTGAAAATAGATCCGAAGATCCTCCGGAACAGGTTCAGGGTCTTAAGGCGTAGAAAAGAAGCGGGGAAGACGGGCGTTTACAGGGAGCTAGAAGTCCCCCTGGAAAAAACCTTCGAGCAAATTTTGGAGGAGATCGCCGACCGGGATCCAGCCCTCCGAAGGAGATTAAGAACCGTTGGTTAAATCGCAAAAACGATTTATTATCGGAAGTCGAAGCCGACTTCTGGAATTGAAAGCGCTGCTTATCCTGCCTCCCTCGTTCTCGATAGTGAAGGCAGTCGTCGGGGGGAGCGGGCCACCCCTCGGACTAGCATACCTGGCATCCGTAGCCAGGGAAAGGGGATGGAAAGTCGAGATAATAGACGGAGTCACCGAGGAGCCTTCAGTCGATGAGCTCAGGAGACGGATAAAGGCGTTCTCACCGGATATAGTGGGATTAACGGCCACGACCTCGGCGATCCTCGACGCATACGAAGTGGCGAGGCTTGTCAAGGAGATAGATCCGGAGATCTTGGTGATGATCGGGGGGCCGCATGCGACCTTCATGGCCCGCGAAGTCCTGGAAGAATGCCCTTACATTGACTTGGTCGTGAGGGGTGAGGGAGACATCACATTCGGAGAGCTTCTCGAAAGATTCGAGCGGGGCCAGGACTACGCGGACGTGCTCGGAATAACCTATAGAAAAAACGGGATGATGAAGGATAATCCGCCGCGTCCCCTGATCCGAAACCTCGATAGCTTACCCATACCGGCCTACGACCTCCTACCACTCGATAAATACGTGGTCGATAAGGTGCGTTACGCGGCGATAATGACTTCGAGGGGATGCCCGTATAACTGCATATTCTGCTCATCGTCTCTCCAGTTCGGGAAGAAGTGGAGAGCTCACAGCGTCGATAGGGTAATCGAGGAGATTAAGCTATTGACCGAGAAATACAAGGTGAGGGAGATAGAGTTCCTCGACGACACCTTCACCCTGAACATGAAGCGAGCGAAGCAGATAGCCGAGAAGATAATCGAGGAGGGGATAGATATCTCGTGGAGCGCCTCATCCCGCGTCAACACCTTCAGCTACGAGGTCGGCGAAGCCCTCCACCGCGCCGGAGCCCACACCGTCTACTTCGGAATAGAGTCGGGATCCGAGAGAACCCTCAAGTTCATAGGGAAGGGGATTAGTAAGAGGCAGGCTCTCGACGCCGTGGCGGCCGCGAAGAAGGCGGGGCTAAACGCGCTCGGAGCGTTCATAATCGGTTTCCCATACGAGACCGAGGAAGAGATGAGGGAGACCATAAGGTTCGCGGACAAGGTGGGGGTGGACCTGGCCCAGTTCACGATCGCGACCCCCTATCCGGGGACGAGGCTCTGGGAAATCGCCACGAGGGAGAACCTCCTCCTAACGAGGAACTGGAGGAAATACACGACCGTCGACGTCGTAATGAAAAACCTCTACCTGACTCCCGAGAAGATAAAGAGGCTCTTCCTCTGGGCCTACGTGAGCTTCTACCTCCGGCCGAAACGCGTCCTCAAAGACATACTCGTGAACCACGGCTTCATCCTGAGGCGGGCGATACCCGGCGCCCTCCGATTCGTGAAGAGAACAATACTCAGATACTGGGAGTAATACTGAAAGCATCTTTATAGATACATGAATACGGGATAAACCAGGACATGGCCTCCGATGAAGAAGAGAGGGAGTATATGCGGAGGATGGCGGACGCCCTGAAAAGCGGGGCAAAGATGCTGGCCGACCACTGCCCGGTCTGCAACAGCCCCCTCTTCGAGATAAACGGGGAGATCTGGTGCCTAAGATGCAATAAGAGGGTTATAAAGGTCAGGGGAGACGAGGACGTGGATCAAGCCCTCGCGGGTATAACGCTCTCCGAGGTCTCGAAGGCCCTCACGGCTAAGCTCGACGCCCTAACGAGCCTCCTCAAGAAAACCGGCGAGATAAACGAGATAAGAGAAATAACCGAGGCCATAAAGTCGATCCTCGACGCCCTTGAAAAAGCATCAAAGCTCCAAAAAGACTTCACAGAAAAAACGAGATAAAAGCGAAGAAAAGAAAGTAGAGAAAGAGAGGTAATCATCTCCGCGGAACATCTCCGTATTACTCTCCGAAAACCAGGGAAAATAACGAGAGAAAACTGTGAAGAGAAGAGAAGATTCCATCTCCCCTGAGACCGGATCCTCCCATAACTAAAAAATGAGAAAAACCGCCTAAAAATCGGGGAAAAATTCCCGACATATGGTTTAGGAAAGACGCCGAATCCCCCATGGAAAACAGGAGAAAACAGTGGAGAGAAGGATTTCACCCGGGTGAGAAAAAGGTAGCAGACGTTCCCGCTGCATTGGGGGCCAGCTCCAGTGGAAAAGGAGGGGTGGTCGAGATTTCCTGTGAAAAGCAGAAATGAAGTAGATAAGGCCGGAAATAAGGCGTTTTTCACGGGTTTCAGCCCATTTCTTCACAAAGGATTCACCGAGGGTGAACGCTCACTCTCGGCGTTCAGGCGGAATAGAAGCCCCCGGACCCCTACATTTCCACTGGAGAGAACTACGGCTCGTTCCCGCCCGCGGCCGCCTAGAACTTGAAAATGATTGTAGTTTCTGCTTTAGATTATTCGTGATGTCTATTCAATAACTCCTCGGCCCTAAGAAGCTTAAGGGGCTGCTTCAATTATGAAGCTGAAAAAGACTGATGATCACGTTAAGGGGCTTTTCCAGTCGAAGCCGAGGGGTGGAGAGGATCCGCTTAGAGAGGTCTTCGAGCGGGCTCTGAAGAGGCCTAAGATCTTCAAGGACAGGGCGGTGATGCGGTCCGACTACGTCCCCGAGAGGCTTCCCCACCGCGACG
>JAGGVM010000103.1 GCA_021157985.1 Nitrososphaerota archaeon
CTTTCCCCGGTGCAGTGGCAAGGCGCGATCAAGTCGGGATTTATCTTCTTAAGCTCTTCAACCGTTTTCTCTATTCTCTCCGCGCTCGCGCCTATCAGGTGGAAGCCTCCTATGACCGCGTGAACCTTCTCCTCGCCCGTGAACTTCCTCGCGTATCGAGCCGTGTTCACCACGCCTGCGTGGGCGCATCCCGTCACCACGACCAAGCCTTTTCCAGCCTGCTTGATCACGACCGCCTGATCATCGAGCATATAATCCCTCACGATCTCCCCATTCTTCAACATAACATAGTATTCGGGGGACTTCTCGAACCCGGTGGTCCGCTCCACTTCCCCGGTCGAGAACACGTCCTCAACGACCTCGAGGGGTTTCGAGGACACCATGAAGCGGCCGCCCCTGCTCTCTATCTCGTATTCGGTGAAGGGTATTCCGGTGAACCTCAGATACGGCTTGAGAGCGAATTTTCTCCTGAGCGCGTCGGGATGAGCGACTATCGGTATGGGGAGGAACGGCTTGATTTCGTTGAGCGCCGCTAGGAGGCCGCCTGTGTGATCGTAGTGGCCGTGGCTTAGAACGATCGAGGTCACGTCCCGCAGGCTCACGTCCATCAGCCTGACGTTGTGCTCGAGTGCTTTACCGCTCGTCCCTGTGTCGAACAATATTTTCCCTCGATTTCCGTCCCCGTATTCTACCTCGATCAGGATGGATAAGCCGTGCTCAGGCCATAGGTCGGGGTTCTCAGGGTTCACCGTGTCCTCCACGAGGAAATTGAGCTTGACTCCTCGGATCATGTCGGATAAGCCGTCCGCCTGGAATGTTATAATCATTATCAGAGGAATCTTTCTCGCATTACGGTGATATTCATCATCCGCCCGGAAAACCATGTTCTCAGGCGTCAGAAGTTCCGACGTTCTTCACAGCTCAGCGTGCTCAATTGGCTCTATCGGGGATTAAAGCTTTGCCGCTCGGGATAAACGCGAACACGGCGATAGAAGCTATCTCAGCCGCGGCGCAGAACGAGATTATCCAGGTGGTTAAGCCGAGCTGATAGAGATAGGCGAGGAAAAGCCCTCCGATCAGCCAGCTCAGCCCCACTGAGAAAGAGTAGATACCGTAGGCGATGCTCCTGGCCTCGGCTGGGACCAAGTCCGCCACCGAAGCCCTCATCACGGTTTCGACGACCCCCATCGTTAACCCCCAGAAAACAGCCGAAACATAGAGGCCTATTCTCCCTGGAAGCGCGAAGAGCGCAGGTGAGATCAGGAGGGCGAATCCGGGGGCCACCATTATAGATTTTAGACCCAGCCTATCGTAGATCACGCCTATCGGGAAAGCTATAACCGCGTCAACGGCCATCGCTATGAGGTAGGTTAGGGCTATCTCGTAGGCGGCCAGCTCTCCGAGCTTAACGAGGTCTTGGGCATAGTATCCGATCACCCCCCAGTATAGGAAGCCCAGCATGGTCAGGACCGATCCCGCCAAGAAGATCCAGAAACGCTTACCGAGAGAACTTATTCCCGGCCTCGGCTTCTCCCGACCGGAAACGGCCTTCGGCTCCGGATACAGCTTCACAGCGGTCAAAAGCATGCTCATCGCGAGGATCCATGGAATCCACATCACCCAGAAAGCAGACCTATAGCCCGTCGAGTAGCCCTGAGAAGCAACCACGAATAAGACTATGAGGGGGCCGGTTACAGCCCCGATTTGATCAAAGAGCTCGTGGAGGCCGAAGCCCTTACCCCTACCCATTCCCTCGGTTACCTCGGCTAGGACCACGTCCCTCGGCGGAGCGCGGAGACCTTTCCCAAGCCTCTCCAAGAAGAAGAGGAGCAATGCTAGTTCCCAGCTTCCGGCGAGCGCGAGCAAGGGTATGAAGAAGGTCATCCCATAACCTATGATTATGAGAGCCCAGTAGGTTTTCCCTGAGGAAGCTCTCTGGGCCGCGACCCCTCCGACCATCCTCATAACGTAGCTGAGGAACTCCCCGAAGGTCAGTATCCCACTAGCGATAGCGGGAGCTGCGAGGAAGTTCAGGTAGGCTCCGCTGATCGACCTCGCTCCCTCGTAGACTATGTCCGCGAAGAGCGAGAGGAGCGAGAGGGCTATGAAGACCTTCAGGAATTTTCCCGAGATCCCCCGCATGGCGGCTTCTAATCAGCTTCGAGATTTTAAAAATTGTCCGCTAATATTCCTCCGAGCAAAACTTCTCGACGTACTGGGCCGCGAGCGCTTCAGCAGCCCTCAACGTTTCCAAGGGTATCCCGGGAACCCCGCATGTCATCAAGTATATTCTCCTCGTTTTCAGGGTCACCTTACTTCGATCGGCGTCGCGGTATGGGTAGATCGCTACGAGGCCTCTTGAATCCGATACGACTATCTCCCCGCCCTTCAGGATCCTCGGCTTCTCCATCCCTATTCCGAGGAAACGCTCCCCTGGCTCCGCGAACCTCATCACTAGATCTCCCTCTATCTCCTCCGCGTCGAACGCCGCTAAGGCGATCCGAGACTCCGCCGAGGCCAGGTTATACGAGTCGACGAGCGTGTTTATCGTCGGAAGAGAACCCGTTCTCAGGATCCTCCTTATCAACGCCTCGGCCGCGGGCCTCGTCTTAGTCGGGTCGACCCCGATTCTCCAGAAGAAGTCCCTGTAAAGCCTGATGATGGATTCGTTCTTTAGTTCCTCGACTCGGTATCTCGATCTAATCCGCTCGTAAACCGTTTTCTTGAACTCCTCGAGCTCGGGCGAAGACTTCTGAACTTTTAGCCCCGAGAGTTCCGTCAATAATGCCGTGAGATCGGGGAAGCGTTCTCTGACCTCTTCATCTATCAGCAGCCGTGTCATGTCTCCTAGAGAAGCTTCTTTAGCCCTTAAATTCTCTTCTTAGGAGCTGAAACTACAAATCTACCCTTTCAAAGACGTATGTTCTGAGGATAGAGTGATGAGCTGGATCTCTGATCCGGGTTCGATGATGAAACCCGACAAGGCTGAGCCTGCTTAAACTCCCTTCTGGAAAAACTTTCTGAGAGCGAGGGCGAGAGGGACGCCGATCGCGAGCTGGGCCACGAGCTCCCCGGGCAAGACCCCTAGATAACCTATCCAGACGACGTCGCTCCACGAGACCTCTGGGAGGATTATGAAGGGGAGATAGGATCCGACGATCAAGGTAACCGAGATCGCCGAAAGAACGGCCCCGGCGGCCACCCTAACCCCGCTCAAACGGCCATAAGCAACCCGGTAAACGAGATAGGAGGAAATCAGGTTGGCGAGGCTTCCGAAGACTATGTCGAGGGGGTTCGGGGGATAGCCCACGGGGAAGATGTTGGCTAGGAGGCAGCCGAGGAAGACTCCGTAGACCACGGGGAGGCCTAGGACCGCTGATAAGACGAGTAACGCGTCGGAAACCCTTACCTGGAGGGGTAGAAAGCTTATCGGTGCGAAGGCGAAGGTTAGCGCGAAGTAGAGGGCTGCGAAGAGGGCGGCCACCGCGGTGAAGGCGGCTTTACCTTTCAAGCTCTTCAACTCCTTCAGCCTCCAAAGGAGAACCTTAGTTTTAAACCCATAAAAACTCCGCGTGACTCACGGATTAATGTTTATCACTGCCCAAGTGCGTCGCCTATTCCGTGAGCCTGACCGAGCCTCAGCGCGAGGAGATAAAGAAAAAGGTGATAGAAGCGCTTAAGGGGGTTTACGACCCGGAGATAGCGGTGAACATCTACGATCTCGGATTGATCTACGAGATAAACGTCAGCGAGGAGGGCGATGTCTACATAAAGATGACCCTCACGGCTCCCGGATGCCCGATAGCCGGAATGATCGTGGCCATGGCGGAGGAGACTGTGAAGGAGAAGGTGAAGGAGGCTAAGAGCGTTAGAGTTGACTTGGTTTGGGATCCTCCGTGGACCCCTGAGAAGGTCACGCCCGAGGGGAGGAAGATGTTGACCCAGATCTTCGGATACGACATAGTCGAGGAATGGCTTAAGCAGCAGAGATCTCAAACATAACTTCCCAAATTGGAAACGTTGAAGCATTCCTAAAATAGTGATTCGGCGGGAAGGCTTTCGCTGATGGAAGCCCTCGAACCTAAGATCGTTTCCTATATTATGTGGAAACTTGGATGCGTTCACCCATACTATGTGAGCCGGGCGCTGCTCCTAGCCGAGTGGATATCGGAGGAAAGAAGCGGTAGGAAGCTCACGTCCTTCACCTATAGATGCCAGCCGTACGGGTTCTATATCGAGGAACTCGACCAAGTGATCAGGAAGCTCGAGGAGGAGAAATGCGCGAGGAGAAACCAGGGGAGAAAGTGCATAGAGTATTTATGCGGCGAACCCGAGGTACCCGACCACATCAAAGCGATCCTCGACGAGGTATTGGAGAAGATCAAGGGATTGAGCCAGGTGGAGCTTAACAGGCTCGTGATCCACGATCCGCGTTATAAGAAAATGCTGGAGGGATGAGGGAAAATGAGCATAATAGCCGTATCGGGTGGGAAGGGTGGAACAGGTAAATCCGTGGTGGCCATCAACCTGGCCCTGCTCCTGGCTAAGCGGCGGAAGCTGGTTTTAGCGGATCTCGACGCCGAGGCGCCCAACGACCACATACTCCTCGGGGCGGAGCTGAAGGGAGAGGAGCCCGTTAACATAATGCTCCCGTTCATAGATTACTCGAGGTGCATTAAGTGCGGGGTTTGCGCTCAGGTATGCGACACGGGCGCGATAATCCTCTCGCCTCAGAAGCTCCCCTTCCTCATCCC
>JAGGVM010000055.1 GCA_021157985.1 Nitrososphaerota archaeon
ATCTACGACTACTCCGAGCCAGTAATAGTGATAGAAGCCCTAGCCACCGAATCCATCAAATACATCAGAACCATAACCCTCAGAAACGCCCTAACAGAATATGACCGCATAGACTTACTAGAAAAACTCAGAGACTACTACAACAAAGCAGCCGAATCCCTAGACCTAGCCCAAAACATGCTAAAAATCCTGGAGGCGAGGCCATGACCCTAGAAGCCAATATAGCCGAGAAGCTCAAAACAGTCAAAGAGCGAGTCGAATACCTCCTAGAACATTACCCCGAAGCCCGTAATGACGACTTCTACCTCTACATCCTCTATATACGCCACTTCGAGCCAGAACTAAGCCGCTACATAGACTACGTCCCATTCAACATAATCAAACGATCCACCAGATTCGAAAGCGTAAGAAGAGCCAGACAGAAAATCCAAGAAGAAGGCCACTACCTCCCCACAGACCCCAAAATCCTCAGAAAACGAAGAAAACTAGCAGAAGCATACCGGAAGGTGATGCCAAAACTATGACCCCCAAGATGAAACGCATAGACGAGCTAAGAATACTACAACTAAACCTAGAAAAAGTAGAATGGGCCATAAACAGAGCCCGAGGAGACCTAGAAAACGCCCAAAAAACCCTAACCTACATCAACGAAAAACTCCAAAAAATCATAAACAGCTACAACTCCAAGAATAGTGAAAACCACCGCCCCTAGCTTTTCTCAGATGTTACAGGTGTAACGCCTAGGCTCGCTATCATCGTGAACAAACTCTTAACCCCCTTCTCTATTCTGTTTCTGAGATCTGTAACGTAGCTCGGGTTGAAGTAATGTTGCATGAAGACGCTTTTCCCTACTCTGCCTTGGATCATGTTTATCTCCGGCTCGGTTAGATGCTTGGTCATATGGCTGGCCCATAGCTTCCGGATCTGCTTTAGCCTCAGGGGTTTTATCTCCTCAAGCCTATGCCTAATCTTCTCTACGCTTAGCTTTTCGGGATACTCTGTTACAGCTGTAACAATCTCCCTCGGACAATAGCTAACATAAACCTTCTTAGTTCTCCTTAAAAACAGCTTCTCATATCTGAAATGCTCTAGCCATCCATCCTTATAGTAGTCTCTGAGCCTACCCTTCTCATGCAGCTCCTTGATCAAGTTAAAGCTCTCTATGGCCTCGGACGGCCTCATACCCGTAGCTAGGATAAAGTCTATGAATACTCCGAGAATTTCCCTAGCCCTGTGAATCCACTCCGCCAAGCTCTTCAGATCCGAGCTATCTATCTGAGCCATTATCTTACTAGGCTTCTCAACCTTGATCCCGTAACGCCTCTTAAGCCGCTTAAACTCCTCATACCTACCCGTGAACCTGGCCAGAGCCGCTAAAGCGCTTAGAACATGCCTCCGCTTATCCGGCGACAGCTCAAGCAGAGGCGAGAGATCACCCATCACCAATAGCCGCCCATACTTCTTAGCATAATTCAGAATATTCAAGGCATGGACATGACTATACGCATTCATCACATACCTCCGAAAAGCATCCCATAGTTTAGGATCCTGAGCCGTTACTATATTTGCTACGGAATCCAGCGGCGTAACTACAGGCAGTAACGCCTCACCACCAAAACCCCCTCTATCACCCGAAAAACCACCCATTCCACCCTTACCCCGCTGGCCTTCCGAGCCAGCGGTCGCGGGTTCAAATCCCGCCGGCCGCACCATTTTTCGGCTTTTTGACTTCTTTTGGCTTTTGGCCAAACTTTTGCGCTGGTTTTTTCGCCGAATCTATTTTTGAAAAATTAAATACTTGCCGGTTTTCAGGTTTTCGTTGATGGCTGGTTTTCGAGGGTGTATTTGGTTATGGTTGAGATCGAAGAAAGCTTACTTGATATGTTGAGGTGTATGAGGGCGTTCATAATCGAGATGTCTGAAGCTTTGAAGTCTTTCTCTAAGAAGTCTGGTAATCCGCTGGGGATGCACGCGGAGCTTGCCTCGAATAGGCTCGATCTCGTGGCGAGGGATCTCGAGGTGGGGCTTAGATATGCCGGGGTCAAGCCGGATTTAGGGAGCTTGGAGAAGGCTGAGGACCTATGCGGGTCTTTTCTAAGAGACGTTTTCGAGAATCTGAAACAGTCCTTGAATAAGCTTTCCTCCGAGGATCCAGCAGACTTAGAGAAGATCTTAGGCTCCTTCGATGACGCTTTAACGCTTGCCGCGAGCAGCCTCCCATCGATAGGAAAGCTGTTCGAAGAGCTTGAAGACCCGCATCTAAAGTTTCTAGGAAAGATCGTAAAGAACTCTGCCGACGATTTCGAGATAATAAAGCGGAGGCATAGGGAGCTATCTTCACTTACCCAAAGACCATAGCATTTTATTTTTAACTCAGATTGGGTATTTTCTCATCCGAAGATGAGGATATTTAAAGACGAGGAGAAACTGTCTCTCGACTATATTCCTAGAAAGCTCCCGCATAGGGAGAGAGAGCTAAGTCTATTGAAAGCGTTCTTCAGCAGCGTCGTGAACGGTTCATCGAGGATATCTACGAGGGTTTTGCTCACGGGGTCCGTGGGGACTGGGAAAAGCGCTCTCGTCAAGCTTTTCGGATCGATCGCTGTGGAGGAGGCCAAGCGCAAGGGCGTCGACCTCCGGTTCATTTATGTGAATTGCAGGATAAGTAAGACGACTTTCACGATCTTGTCTAGGATCGCCAAGGAATTGGATCCGATGATAAGCAGTAGGGGGTTCTCTAATCAGGAGCTGTTCCACAAGGTTCTCAATTATCTCGAGTCGCGTGGGGCTTACGCCATCGTGGCTTTAGACGAGGTAGATGTCTTGGTAAGCAGGGAGGAGGACGTCTTCTATTTCTTGACGAGGATAGGCGAGGAGCGCGAGAAGGTTCCGCGGATTTCCCTGATAATGATAACTAGAAACCCCGAGATCTTCGATATGCTTGACGAGAGCACGAGGAGCTCTCTTCTAGGAAACGTGATTTATCTCAACGAGTATAGCAGGGAGCAGCTTTACGATATAGTGAAGTTCAGGGCGGATGAAGCGCTCATTCCGAATGTCTTGATGGAAGAATCGCTGAGGCTCATAGCAGATGTAGCGGGCGAGCGAGGAGACGCGAGATACGCGCTGGACATTCTCTGGAGAGCCGGTAAATACGCGGAGGCTGAGGGTTCAGCGAAGATCACCCCCGAGCACGTTAGAAAGGCTTCAGCAAGCGTTTACCCCGCAATAAGACGAGAACACTTAGAATTCCTCACGGAACATGAGCAGCTCATACTCCTGGCCCTGAGTAGGGCTCTTCAAGCCGGTGAAGCATACGTTACCGCAGGAGAACTATATCAAGACTACAAGCTGGTGTGCGAGGAGTATCTCGTGGAGCCGAGGGCTTACACCCGGTTCTGGGAGTATCTTCAGAGATTAGATGATCTAGGGATAATCAGGATAAACGTGAGGAGCGAGGGAGCGCGGGGACGTCGGTCTTATGTCTCGCTTCCAGGGATACCCGTCTCCATCCTGAACAACGAGCTCGAAGCAATCCTACATGCGAGGAGGAAGAGAGCTTAACGTCTTCTCCGCCTCGTCCGCCTAGCTGGCTTCGCCGCAGCTTTCGCTTTTTCTTTTTCGACTTTTCCACCGGACAGGTATGCGAGCTCGGAAGCCGTGAGCTCAAAGTATTCGGCGAGCTTCTTTCCTTCCTCCGGATTATTCGAGGCTATGAACGAGATGTAGGGCAGCATGTGGGCCATCGCCTTAGCCGTGGATAGATGGAGCTTTCCAGCTATTTTCGCCGCTATCGACTTCCTGACCTCCCTTTCCCGGCTGGTCTGCTGCATCAATCTTATCCTAGATGGAAAAGCGAACTTAACAAATCCCGATGGCTTATGCCTTCTCGAGACCGCTACGCCCCCCGTCATGATCGGGACGGCGTAACGTATCAGCCTCCACTGCTGCTTCTTATTCACCCTCGCCAAGAAGACGTCCGCTCTCGCCAAGGCTTCCATCGCGTCGGCGAAGTCTTCGGGATCCGGTATTTGCTGAGGAGCGTTGTCCAGAAGCCATACATACACCATGTCGAGATCCACTTCGAGTCCTTCTAAGGCGGCGCGCGCGGCTCGAATCGACTTCGCGTTAAACACCATTCTCAAGGCGTCGAATATCTGCTTAACCCTGTTCCTTGTCCCCAAAACTTCCAGAACTTTTTCATCCACGACTTTTCTTCCGCCAGTTATAGCTTGGAAATCGTTTATCGCCGATCTGAGATCGCCCTCCGATCTTTCAGCGAGAGCTTGAAGGACTTTATCGGAGACTTGTATCCCTTCGCTTTTCGCGATCTCCCTAAGCCTCGCGATCACCTCGGATTTCCTCAACCTCCTGAACTCGAGCATCAGGCATCGGTCTCTTATCGAGGCGAGCTTGGGGTCCCATGGATTATTAGCTATTAAGGCGAGCGGGGTTCTGGTCTCGTCTATGATCTTTCTCAATGCGGCTATTCCGCCGGCATCCTCTCTCCCCGCGATTCCATCAACCTCGTCAATCAATATGATCTTCTTCGTAGTTCCATCGAGCGTTGCTTGAAGCGATGACTCGCCGACTATAGACTTCATCCTCGATTCATCTCTCCAGTCGCTTGCATTCACCTCGACCACGTCGTAGCCATGCTCCCTCGCGTAAGCCAGAACGAGGCTAGTCTTCCCGACTCCAGCAGGGCCATACAAGAGAACAGCTTTCTTCTCGGGAGGCTTACCTAGCTCCCATTTCCTCATCCATTCCACGAACGCTTGAACGGACTGCTTGTTCCCGACCACTTCGGCGACGCGCTTAGGCCTATACTTCTCGACCCAGATCTCGGCCAAGGCCGGCTCCCTCTATCTCTTCCGCTTAGTGGCCAGCCTTGCCAAGAAAGCCATCAACTGAACTTCCGGGGTAGCACCCTCCGAAATCCTGTAATCTACTTCTCCCAGTAAGTCGAGGAGATCCAGTTTGTCCTCCTCGCTTAGATCCAGATAGAATAACTCTCTGTAGATCGCTGAGATCAGATCGCTCGGCATTATTCCTTGGACGTATAGGATTCTTCGGACTTCGTCTCTCGCGTCCGCGAACTTTCCGGAGAGAGCGAGCTCGAGAATTTTTCTAACCTCGCCTCTGCTCACATAACCCATCACCTGGTAAACCACTTTCTCATCGATCTTCTTGGCTATCGATGCCGAAGCCTGCAAGATGTTTATCGCCTTCCTCATATCCCCTTCGGAAAAATCATAGATCACTTCGAGCGCTTGGTCATCGGCTTCGAGTCCCTCGTTTTCAACGATTTTCTTCAAGTACTTGATTACGTCGGCTTTGCTCAAGGGCCTGAACCTAAAGACGGCGCACCTGGACTGAATGGGCTCTATTATCCTGTTGCTGTAGTTAGCGGCCAGAATGAACCTGCACGTGGATGAAAACTGCTCCATAACCCTCCTGAAAGCGTGTTGGGCGTCGTCGGTGAGCTGGTCGCTCTCATCGAGGAAAAGTATCTTGAATCCATATCCACCCATCGGTATCTGCCTCGCGAACATCTTCACCTTCTCCCGTATCGTTTGAATCCCTCTCTCATCCGACGCGTTGATCTCGAGAAAGTGTCCATCCTCGATATATCGGTCGCCGAAGAGATCTCTAGCGAACGCGTGAGCCGTGGCGGTTTTCCCTACGCCGGGAGGACCTGCAAAGAGCATGTGGGGGACAGCCTTGGTTCTCAAGATGTTCTTAAGGCTGCTCACTACTTCCTCCTGGTTTATTATCTCGTCTAAGCTTTTAGGCCTGTACTTCTCGACCCATGGAAGCCTCGAAATCTCCTCCAAACTCAGAGCTCTTCCCCCTCCATAGATCTTTTAAAGCAGTAATTAGAGTTTTTCACGGGCCTCCGGAGCTATAATAGTCTCAAAGGCTTAGGATAGGTATCAAGAGAATACGAGCAAATATAACCGGTCTTCCGATGGTTAATCAGATATCCTTATTCCGAGGATTTCCTCAGCGTTAGACGTCGTTTTTTCAGCGACCTCCTCGAACGAGATCCTTTTCAGCTTGCTTATCCACTCGGCTGAAACCCTAACGTTCTTCGGGTAATTTATCGTTCCCGGAATGGGTGAGAGCACGGGGGAATCGCTTTCAAGCAGCAGGTTCTCGAGGGGAATCCTCTTAACGAGCTTCTGCTTCTGAGCGCTCCTAGCGATCGAGGGAGGTATGCTGAACATGAAGCCTTTCTCCGCCGCGGCAGCGGCGTGCGAGGCTTTGCCATCGAAGGCGTGCATCACGACTCTCTCAGCCCTCTTCTCGAACAAAATCTCCAAAGCATATTTA
>JAGGVM010000141.1 GCA_021157985.1 Nitrososphaerota archaeon
GACTCGTTCGGCTTCCCCGCCACGCTTCCAAAGATCCTGAACGGATTCGGCGTAAAATACTTCGTAACCTATAAGCTGGCCTGGAACGATACGAACGAGTATCCGTACAACTTGTTCAAGTGGCGTGACGGAGACTCGGAGGTGATAGCATACCTGCTGCCCGGAAGCTACAGCGACTACCTCTCAGACGTTAAGCGGATAATATGGAACATCCTAAGCCAATGGAGAAAGCAGAGAATACCCGTGATCCTCCAAGTATACGGCCGGGGAGACCATGGAGGAGGACCCGAGGAGGAAGAAGTCGTAAACCTGAGGCTATGGAAGCGGAAGTGGCATCCGATAATCGTTTTCGAGCACGGCGGAATGGGAGACTTCTTCTCATATATCGAGAGAAACTATCGCGGCGAGCTGCCGAAGGTGAGCGGAGAGCTCTACCTAGAATTCCATAGAGGAGTGTACACCACGGGAGCCCTGGTCAAGAAGCTCAACAGATTGAACGAGCAACTAGCGCTGCAGGTGGAAAAGATTTACTCCATTCTCACCGTAATCTCCGATGCGGAATACCCCGCCGAGATCGAGGACGTTTGGAGCCTGATCTTGCTAAATCAGGGGCACGACGCCCTTCCCGCCACGGTCCCGCGTGAAGTATTCGAGAAAATCGCCGAACGCGGATTAACTTCCTTCAAGAGGCTTTTAAAACTTCTCCGACTCGGATTATCTAAGTTGGGCGCTGAAAATGCGGGATACGTGATCTTCAATCCCAACAGCTGGCCAGCGTCAATATACCTGAGGGTGAAGGGGGAGGATCGGAGCATCCGCGGCCAGGAAATCGGCGACGAGAAGATCGTATTCGTTAAAGGTTTACCTCCGATGGGGTTTAGGGTTACAGGTCATCTCGGAGACGATCCCGGAGACGAGGCGAGGGTCGAGGACCGCGACGACCACTACATCCTGGAAAACAAGTATCTACGCGTTACCATCGACAAGGATGCGGGCTGGATAAAGAGCGTTTACGATAAAGTCAATGAACGGGAGGTTCTCCGAGACCCAATAAGACTTCGGATCCGATGGGATCACCCGACGCCGTCTAGGATGTCCGCAGCCTCCGCGGCCATGTTCGACGCCTGGGAAGCATATTACAGCGATGGATTGAACAAGTATTTTTACAGAGATCTGCGGGCTCATTCGCATAAGATTTCGGGCAGAGGACCGCTCTACGCCTCCGTGGTGATGGACTACGACTACAGGCAGCTTTCATCCGGCAAGTCCTCGCTGGAACTGGAGGTAGGGCTCTACGCGGATAAACCATACCTCGAAATAATATTCAGGGCCGAGTGGAGGTCTAAGCACCGCTTCCTGAAGCTCCTAATCCCCCTGAAAACGAAGAGCAGAAAAGCCCTCTTCGAAACCCCCTACGGGGTCGTTGAGAGACCTGACGCATGCGAGGCTTCCTCACCCATGGACCGGGCGAAACACGAGGTATGCGGCCATAGATGGGTCGACATATCCGACGGGGAATACGGCGTCGCCGTGATAAACGATTCTCGATACGGGTTCAGCTTCTGCCGGGGGGTGCTGGCCGTGAGCCTGCTGAGATCTCCCTCACCTCCCTTGAAATCCGTTTTGATGAAGCTGATAAGCTCCTCGAAGGAATTTCAGAAAAACTTCAAGGACATAAGCTTGGCTCTCACCGGCAAAATGAGCAAGAAGGCGTTAAACCTGGGCTCATGGCTATTGACAATGGTTTTAGAGTTGTTATACATGCGGAAACTAAGGCCCGTTGACAACGGATATCACTCGGCGAAGATCTGGATCTATCCCCATAATGGAAGCTACTCGGAGGCATCGGTCCCGAACTGTGCATCCGAGCTAAACACGGTCTACATTGTTCAAAGAAACGGCAGCTCATTCGAGGAGTCTTCACGCGATTTCAGCCTCTTAGAGATCAGCCCTATTGGGGAGGTTCAGCTGACGGTGTTCAAGCCTGGTGAAAAGGGAGGAGGCTACGTTGCCAGGCTATATAACACTTCTCCCCAAACCGTGAAAGCCGAAGTCAAGTTCAATTTCGCGGTAAAGCGCGTTCAAGAAGCCGACCTCGCCGAAAAACCGGTGAAAGAGATCCCGCTAAACGACGGCCGCCTATCAATCCGGTTCAAGCCCTTGGAAGTCAAAACACTCCTACTGGAAATCCGAAAACAGGCTCGTTAAGGCTTACATGACTATTAAGTGAGCCCGCCGGGATTCGAACCCGGGTCCTCCGGCTCCGAAGGCCGATACTTATAAGTATCTGTCCTGCTCCATAGCTGAATGATGCGTGTTGAATAATTGATAGAGCCTTTATTTGTTTTACTGAATTGATGACAATAATTAATTGTTGTTCTTGCTATTTTTCTTAAGAAAGTCTTGATTGACTGGTTGGATTGACTGACCGGTAAGTTTATAAGGTCGCTTTCGACCGTATTGACTCGGTGGTCAAGTGTGGTGAGCGTGGTAAGAATCGCTGATCATCTAAAGAAATATCTGATAGTCTACGTAATACTTATAATCGTGATTGCTCTTCCCATCGGGTACTACAATGCAGGTTATTTT
>JAGGVM010000005.1 GCA_021157985.1 Nitrososphaerota archaeon
GAGGAGCGATAAACGCTTTCCAATGAGGTCGATCGACGTATCGAGAAAGCTCGGAGAATCTATAACCCGAAGCCTCGGGCTAAAAATAGACCTGAAAAACCCGGATAAAACAATATTCGTGGAGATAACCGAAGACGGCTTATACGCCTCATTCGACAAGTTAAAAGGGCCCGGCGGCCTTCCCTTAGGCTCCTCAGGGAAACTCCTCGCACTCCTATCCGGAGCAAGGTCCGCGCTCGCATGCTGGTATATGATGAAGCGGGGGTGTCGAGTAGACTTCCTGCACGTCGGCCTCGAATCATCTAAAAAATCTTCACCGTCGATCGATTTACGGATCGTGAACAAGCTCTTGGAATATTCTCTCACGGCTAAGCTCTACGAGGTGGTATCCGACGGGTTTGAGGAGCGGGTTAAGGATCTATCCGAGGAAGCGAAGAAGCCTCTATTCGAGTTATTCCTCCTGAAAGTGGGCGAGGCTATCGCGGAGAGCAGGCGTTATCCGGGAATAATCTTGGGGTCGATGCCCCGCCGCACGAGCGACGTGAAGAACTTGTGCACAATTCTCTCTTTCAAGCGGCTTCCAATATATACTCCTCTCCTAGCCTTAGATGAAGAAGAGGTTCTGAACGGGATTAAATCGTTAGGATTGGAAGGTGAACATGCTCTTGAAGAGTCGGGGAGATCGATCGAGGTGAATAAACGGGAGCTCGAAAGGCTTTGGATGGGGCTCGGATTGGATGAGGCGGTTGAGGAAGCTTTACGCGGTTTATCGGTCTTCAGCTTAAGGCTCGGAGAGCCTCCGAAGAGAATTCGATAAGCCTTAGAGCTCTATGGCTTCTTCGGGTTTCGGGAGGATTACCTCGCTTCTTATCTCCCCGATTCTCCTCAGCCTCTGGAACTCATATGGGTTCTCGGTGTGGATCGGTATGATTTTACGGGGCTTAATTTCCTCGATTATTTCTATGAGGCTCTCCCTGTCGGCGTGGCCGGAGGAATGGACGTTCCTGAGATCGAGTCTCAGCAGGTGTACCCACTTCTCGAACTTGCTCCACTCTATCTCTTGCTCCTCGTCATGGGGCTCGCTCGTTGACACTATCACCCTCGACCCCGGCGTCGGGCCTATCTGAGCCAGCTCAAGCACGTAATCCAATCCGTTCAATATGAGCAAATATTTATCCTGTTTTCTCCCGATCTCCTCAGGCTTGACTAGGTCGCCCTTCCTCTTTCCATCAACCCTGTCCAGATAGACGTTTTTCAACCATTTTCTATAATGAATCGATTTCAAATCGTATCCGCCTTCTGTCAAGGATCTCCGCTCGAAGTAGATTCCCACATCGCCAAGTTTTGGAACCGTTATCTTGCTTCCCGACTCCTCCAGCTTATCTATGAGATAGGTGACTCGAGGCGAGATCACGGGCTTTCTTCCCAGCTCCCTTGAGAGCTCTATCAATTCCCTCACCCTATCTACATCGGTCGGGGACACTATGACGCAGCTCAACTTATCCTCCTTTTCCTTAACGTAATTCCTTATCTCCCTCGAAACCTCTTCCTCCGAGATCCTTATCGACGAATCGATCCTCGTCCCCTCGATCAAGAGATAATCCACTCCACTAACCTTCTCGATGAACCTCTCAGTAAAACCGCTCAGCAAACCATGCTTCCTAATATCGCCCGTGTATGCGAGTGATGCGTCTTCGACGAGGAAGCCGAACGAAGCGGGGAGAGAGTGGTCAACGGGATAGGGGATCACGGCGAATGGGGCTCCGCGAATACGTTTTCCCTCCTCGAATACCTCTAGCTCCCTAGCCTTCCTTTCCCCTCTCCTAAGATTCTCCTTTCTATTTTTTATCGTGAAGATCTCTCCCTCAACGTCGCTTATCGAGGACGACTCTATCATGGACTCCATTATGGTTTTCATGGAGTTGCTGACGGCTATTGCTATATCTTCGGAGAGGAATCCGACGGCTCCATAGTGATCGACGTGGCCGTGGGAGATAATCGCCATGCTTACTTCCAGGCTGAGACCTCGATCCAGAATCCTTCTAATCCTCTCATCGAGCTCTATTAGGTCGCGTCGATAAATCCCCGACGCTCTTGGAAGTATCTCCGAGTAGAGATAGTAGTATAGCTTGTTGGCGACGGTTAAGGCGCGGTATCCGAGAATGTATTCGCGCTTTTTCTTCATGTTGACTCCGAAGTCGAGGAATATTCCCTCATCGTCGATGGTCAGGGCTATCTTGTTTCCTCCTATGCTGTTCGCTCCATCCAATACGCGGAGAAAAACGCGGGGCATCTATCCGGACGATATACCCTAGTTAAGATCCTCTTTATAGCATTACCTCGAGGGGCTTGTTCTTCTCCACGAAGATGCTCGCCGCGCGCCTCTCCCAGCTTTCACTAGGAGCCGCTCTTATGAACTCGCTCTTCCTCTTAAGCTCGTCGAGGTTTGAGGCGCCTACATAGCCCATCCCGCTTTTCAGCCCGCCGACTATCAGCTCGACGACTTCCTTCACGCTTCCCTTGTAGGGAACGTAGCCCGATATACCCTCCGGAACGGTCTTCGAGTACCTGTCCAGCTTGTTTATGACCTCGGGGCTTCCCATGCCCCTATACTTCTTCACCTTCACCCCGTTTCTCTCCAACAGTTCTCCGGGTGCCTCATCGGTTCCCGCGAGCATTCTGCCCAGCATAACGCAGTCCGCGCCCGCCGCGATGGCCTTAACGACGTCCGCTATCTTCCTCACCCCTCCATCCGCTATAACGGGCACACCGTACTTCGACGCGACATCCGCCACCCATGCTATCGCCTGAAGCTGAGGGGCGCCGACTCCTGAAACCTCTCGCGTTAAGCAGATCGACCCTGCCCCGATTCCAACCCTAAGACCATCCGCTCCGGCTGAGATTAGGTCCTCAGCAGCCTCCGAGGTAACTATGTTTCCCGCGACCACGTCTATCCCGGTCTTCTTGTAAGCCTTCAAGCTCTTCACGACGTTCTCGCTGTGGCCGTGCGCCGAGTCTATCACTAGGAGATCCACCTCTGCTCTCGCCAGCGCCTCTAATCTCTCCTCATCTAGGACTCCTATCGCCGCTCCAACCCTAAGTCCTCGCTCCTTAACTTTCCTGACTTCCTCGGCCTGCCTCTCAACAGACATGTTCCTATGGATTATCCCGATCCCGCCGAGCTCCGCCAAAGCTATAGCCATATCCGCTTCCGTCACCGTATCCATGGGAGAGCTGACTATCGGTATCCTCAGCTCAATTTTCCTCGAAACTCTGGTAGACGTGTCGACCCCGGATCTGGGGAGAACCCTCGAGTAGCGAGGCTTCAGGAGGACGTCGTCGAACGAGA
>JAGGVM010000083.1 GCA_021157985.1 Nitrososphaerota archaeon
AGGGCTGCCGGAGCCGAGCGGCCCCATTAAGCCTGGACGCGTGTTGATAAGCGAGGTGAAGTATCTCAGCGATCCCGCTTCTCCGGAGTTCGTGGAGCTATACGTCTTAGATTCGGGTGGGCTGGATCTCGGGGGATGGTATCTAACGACCTTCGACGGAGATGAGGTCAGGCTTCCAGCGATCACGGGTCTCAGAGATTTCTCCTACGTCTTAGTGGTTTTCGGAGCAGGTGAAGACGATCTCGATGCATCGGATGGAGTGGCCACGGTTTACCTCGAAGACGTGGAAGATGTTTTGGACGACGGCGGAGACGAGGTCGCTCTCTACGACTCGAACGACAATCTCCGTGACTACGTCAGGTACTCGGGTGGAAACGGAGATCCCGTTCTCGGAGGGTGGCGGAGAGATGATCCAGGCCCTGAAGCAAGACGCGGCGAATCCATTCAGCTTTTGGGAGAAGATGTAAACGATAGTTCTAATTGGGTTTCTTCTTCGCCGAGCGGGGGGCTTCCCAACGTCGTGGAATTCAAGCTCGATGAGCAGCTATCGGTAGTACTGCATAACGGGAGGCATAACACCACGTACGTCGAGAGGCTTCGAGGAGTGGAATTCAAATTTACTCCGCGCCCCGGCGTAACCAATTCTCAGCTCAGGAAAATCGGGGACTTCTTCAAGAACGCTTGGAGATTCCTGAAAAAGGAAGGCTACAACCTGCCTCAAGCCGCGGCGGATGGAAAGGTTCACGTGATCGTTTCGAAGGCGGCTTCAACTAAGGATGCGGGCGGAGGGACCTCGAGGAACGGCGTGATCCAGCTGGACATCTCCGGAGTGGACGAGATCGACCAGCAGATCATCACTCACGAGTTTATGCACCTCGTCCAAGCGCGGACGCAGAGGGATAAATCCGGGAGGAGCTACATGAGGTGGAATCCCAACGGGTTCGGCATATTCTTAGACGAAGGATACGCGGAGTACTATGGATATAAGAAATTAGCGGAGGAGAAGGGATTAGGCTGGCGCGCCGTTTTAGATAAGTTCGAAAGAGAAGGATTAGGTGGACTCGGAGCGTTTCAATCCGATATTAACATATTCACGGGGTGGCCTGAAAGGGGATGGGGCAGATACACGTCCGCTTTCCTCTTCACGAAGATGATAGCGGATAACTTCGGGCAACGGGTCCTCGTAGGGCTCTATCAGGGAATAAAGAACTACGGGGAATGGAACAGACGCGACCCCGGGGACTCCATAGGAATAGACAGGGTGAACCATTTCCTCGAATACGAGTTCCTCCTGATGAAAAACGATATTCCGTACACGGACTTCATCCAGCTATACTACAAGTGGGTTCAAGAAAACTATCTCGACGGAGAGTTCGGCGGAGACGAGATGTATAAGGGGATCTCATTTCAGGCACAGGCCTACGAGGTGGTCTACCGCGGAGGAAGAATGGTCATCGACCGGGATCTCAGAAGCCAGGAGATGGACGGCGAAGCTCTTCCTCCAGCTAATAAGCCAGGTCCCCCGACGGATAGGGCGGATCTCGTCGAGTGGGGCGTCGATTACCTGAGGATAAAGGTGGAGACGGATAAATGCTTCAAGATAAGGTTCGACGGCGACGACCGCGGAAGGTTCTACGTCAAGGCGATTCAGATCAAGGAGAAAGGCGGTAAACGGTTCTACGACGAGGAGGTCATGGCCCTGGATCAGAAGACGCAGAGCGGCGTGATAATCAAGCAGGATCCGAAGAAGATGGGGCTTCAGGAAGTCGTCTTGGTCATGGCCCGGCTCGGAAGACCGTGGGGAGACAGGCTTGGGGGAAGGCTTCCCTACGTCGTCGTGATCGAGCAGGTCGAGAAATCTCCGCCGAAGCCGGCTCCAGGATACAGGCTTTCAGGATACGTCTATGTCAAGAACTTCACCGTCGTGGAGTGGTGGACTGAGCAGCCGAAGAACGAGACCTCGATAACCCTGAGCGGATACAAGATTTCATCGAGCGAGCTGACGATCGAGAAAGGCCAGGTTAAATCGAGCGAGATCGAGACCTATCTCTACGAAAAGAAGAAGCCCGAAACTCTTGAGAAATTCGAGTTCAAATGCCCGATTGCTCCCGAAGGATTTGAGCTCAAGGGTAAAACGCTCGTCAAGAACTTCCAGCTCGTCGAAGCCTGGGGTGAGGAGGCGCCGTCAGCCGGAGGCTTCATCTACCTCGAGTCGAAAATCGTCGTCGTAAACTATACTCTCCGAGAGGACTGGATCCTAACCTGCGTCTACGAGCCCGTCGAGCTTCCAAAGCCGCAGAAGAAAGCGGAAGAATTCCTATGCCCCCTGCCTAAGGAGGGATTCGAGCTAACGGGTTACTCGCATATGAAAGACTTCGTCCTCGTCGAGAGCTGGGGAGAGCAGAACCCGAGCCCCGAAGGATACGTCTACGTCAGAAGCAACTCGACCGTGAAAGACTACGTCTTAGTGAGCGATGAAGTATGGACGTGCACCTATGAGCCGATCGGATGGAAGAAGCCGGACCTCTCAGTAAACATATTCTACGAAGGCGAAACTCCCAAGGTCGGCGAGCTCGTCCCGATAACCGTGACCGTTAAGAACCTTGGAGACGACGCTACGAGAGATGCAACGCTTCTAGAGCTATACGTCGACGGAAAACGGGTAGCCGAAGAAGAGATTCCAGCCGGGTTGAAGGTCGGAGAAGAACTACGATTCAATTATAAGCTTACCTTCGACGAAGCCGGAGAGCATAAGATCAAGGCCGTGGTCGATTCGATAAACTGGATAATAGAGAAAGACGAAGACAACAATGTCGACGAACTCGTGCTCGCAGTCACGGGCCTGCCGGACCTGACCGTGGAGTGGGTGCAGGTTCCTTCTCAAACCTTCGGCTGGATGCCGGTGAAGATAAGCTTCAAGGTGAAGAACACGGGAACGGATTCGGCCTACAATTTCACGGTGAGCTTCGAGTGCACGGGCTACGCGGTCTGCAATCCTCCGTTCAAGTCCTGGAAGGTCCTCGCGCTCGCTCCGGGAGAAGAGAAGACCTTCAGCTTAGATGTAGTTTTCCCACCGGAGGGGCTCTATACCGTAAGGGCGATAGCCGATATAGACGAAGTAGTGAAGGAGTCGAACGAGGAGAACAACGTCATCGAATTCCTCGTCCAAGTGCTTCCACCGCCGCTCCCGGATCTCGCAATCGAGCAAGCGAGCTACGAGATAACGGTCACATACGTAGGAGAAACAGCCACCTCTCACATAAAAGTCAATATGACGATCATAAACTTCGGCGTCGACGTCAATGAAAGCTTCCTCTGCAGAATAATGCTAGGCGGGCTCCTTCTAGGAGAAGAAACAGTGCCGGGTCTCAGGAAGGGAGAAATCTATACGATCACAATGGAGGTAACGGTCAACGGGGACGTGAGAGGGATGATGCTCCGGTACATCGTGGACGCCGCGAACGCGATAGAGGAAGAAGATGAGGAAAATAACGTGGCAACATTGGTAATAAAACGCGGTTAACAAACCTTCCTTCAATCTTTTTCTGCGATGTTTTCTCAGCGTGGGAAGGCTTCGACATTGATTTTGTATTTTTTCGCGATCTTCAGGAGCTTGTTCTGGCATTTCCTTATGTAGGTTCTGTAGTAGCGCTCGGGGATATAGATCCTGATGACGTTTCCGTCTTCCTCGATCCTGAAGTCGGGGATGTACTCGTGGAGAACGTTCGAGATCTTGTGAGCGGGCTTGCTGAGCTCGCTTACCTTCCCCTTCTTCAGCGGTACGACGAAGTTCCTCTCGCCGAAGACGTATAGCTCGAACTTCGGCTCATCCGTGAGGAAGTCCTTGACTATGACTGTCGGCCTCGCCAGATCGGCTCTCTTCAACCCCGCTGGAACTTTCACGGTCATCTCGAGGGTATAGATCTCGGAGACCTCTCCCTTATCCATGAATATGACTGTGTCAACGACCGAGGGCAAGACGCCTATATCGACCTTGTTCGCTATCCTCTGGATCGCGTCGATCGGGGTGGTCGCGTGGATAACCCCTATCATGCCTATTCCCGCGAGCCTCAAGTCTATGAATAGGCCGAAGTCCTCCGAGCCCCTGACCTCGTCGAAGATCGTGTAATCCGGTCTGCTCAGTAACAATACGTCGTGGAGCTCGTCCTGCTTCGAGGCAGACTTAGAATACTGGGTTATCTCGGCAGATACTCGAAGATCCCGCGGGCTCTCAATCGTCTTAACTATCTTATTCAGGGACCTGTAGTGCTCGGCGAGGGCCTGGGCGAACGTGGACTTTCCCATTCCAGGCGGCCCGGCTATCAGGATTCCCTCGGCTTGGAGCTCCAGTCTCTCGATCACCTTCATCGGCAGGTTGTAGTCGGCTAGGCTCTTCTTAATAATCGGCTTGACTATCGTGAGCTCGAATCCATCCGAGAACGGAGGCCTCGTGGCGACGACCCTGAAATCCCTCAGCTGGAAAATCTTGACCCCAGGCTTATCTACCTCGAGGAACGCCTCAGTTCCAAGCGCGCTATAGGCTTCTTTCATGAGGTGGGCGAGGATAAGCTCCATTTCTTCCCGGGTCATCGGCCTGTCGGAGATCTCGTCGAGCCTCCAGCTCCTAGGAGAGCCGCGCTTAACCCTCGGAGGAAGTCCCTCCTTCAGGTGGACGCTCATAACAGACTCTGTGAAGAGCTCGTGGACGTTCAGAGGCGGCGGCGGAAGCTCGTATACGACCTCGATTCCAAGCGAGTCAGCGATCTTCGCGGTCACGGGGTCGCATGTGACCAGCTTCCCCCTCCTCTTCTTGATCTCGTTGAGAACCGTTAATCGGCCTCCGTTCATCTCCCTTCCAACGAACTCCAGCTCCACCCCTTTCTCCTTGCACGCCTCGGAGAGCTTTTCAAGCCCCTCGATCCCCAAAGTATCTCCCTCGGATGCCTGGTTCTCCGCCTCGGCCAGGATCTGCCGATGGACGCATATCTTTCCCCGAATGAGCCCAGCTTCCACTAGGCTTGCAACTGCCTTGAGTTGGATCGCCGACAGATCCGGGAAGTAAAGCTCTCCACTCATTTCCCTAAGCTACCCTTCTCCCCGCACAGCCTCAACTTCTCATCTAATAAACTCTACGCGGAGATCCGGTTTCTCAAAGGTTAAATATTGATAGGCCGAGAAGCCCGTTGAATGAGCAGCCAAGTGCAGCAAGAAGTCAAGAAGGAGCCTAAGCAGCCTGAAGCCGAGAAACCCAAGCAAGAGCAGCGGCCGCAGCAAGCCGTGAAGAAGACCCTGAAATGGGGAGTAGTCCACATCTACTCCAGCTACAACAACATAATAGTCCACGTAACTGATCTAACGGGAGCCGAGACTATCGCCAGAGCCTCTGGAGGAATGTTCGTCGACGCTGGAAGACTCGAGCCAACACCTTACGCCGCGACGAGGGCGGCGAGCTACGCGATGGAAGTGGCCAAGCAGAAGGGGATAACCGCGGTTCACATCAAGGTCAGAGCTCCTGGAGGAGTGAAGGCCAGGACTCCTGGCCCTGGGACCCAGGCCGCCATCAGGGCTATAGCCCGATCGGGTGTTATGATAGGTAGGATAGAGGATGTTACCCCGATTCCGCATGACTCCGTGAGGAGGAAGGGCGGGAGAAGGGGAAGAAGAGTCTAAGCAAGCTCGATTATTTTATCGATCATTCTCTGAACCTTTTTATCAGCTATCTTATAAAAAACCCATTTACCCTTCTTAATGGGTCTAATCAGCCCGGCTTCTCTCAGGAGCTTAAGATGATATGAGATAAGGGGTTGTCTCATGTTGAGCGCTTCCATAAGCTCGCAGACGCACAGGCTTTCCTTTTCTAGAAGCTTCAGAATCTTTATCCTGACTGGGTCCGAAACCGCCGAGAAAACTTTAGCTGCCTTTTCAGCTTTTTCAAGTTCTATTACATCTTCTGAAAGCTTTCTAAGCCTGCGCGCGTATTCTTCGGTGGTAACGCCTTCGATCTTTTTCACCTTAAGAAGCCTAGTGACCCTACTTCTCGAGGCGCAGCCAGATTTCTTCATGAATCTCAAATAAGCATCCTATAGCCCGCTTATAAAAAATAGGCCCTAAGATGAAGAAGTTGTGGAAAAACGAAATTCCCTAAGGTATCGTAGTCTTATTTACGCACAACACGTTTTCGCGCTGAATAAGCCTTGGCATGCGTTCTTCGTTTTGTATCTTTTTCATCTCGAGATTCCGAAAAATTCAAGTTATTACATATAAATGAATTTAAATATGTTTATCTTTAAATACCGCCCAAAGAAGTACTGCGGAAGGAGGTTTAGGAGAATGGGCACCCGAACCATGAAGTTGTTACCCATATGCCATAAAGAAGCCGACAACCTGAACATCCTATTAGTTTGCGGTGGTGCTGCGAACGTGGGCTTAATAGGTTATTTAGCGGCGGTTGAGCTGACGAGAGAGGATAAGGCGAGAATGTGCTGCATAACTCCGGTCGGAGCGAAGATGAGCACCTACATCGATATAGCCCGAAAAGCGAAGAAGCTGATAGTGATAAACGGTTGTCAAAACCAGTGCGCGAAAAGAGTACTCGAACAAGCGGGGATAGAAGTCAAGCATAACATAATCGTGTCCGAAATAATCAAGAAGCTCCCGACCTTCGACATCACAGAAGAAGACATAGCTAAGGTGAAAAAGAAGATCGAGGAGGAAATAGCGAAAGAATGAAGATTCCGAAAATAAATCTG
>JAGGVM010000010.1 GCA_021157985.1 Nitrososphaerota archaeon
TATTATATAGGGAAGCTATTTATCGCCGGGTTCTCAGGGTTGCAGAGGGTGCGGGGTGCGCTGAGGGGCGGGGTCGTCGTTGCCGTGGCCTTTTTCTTAGCGCTTTCTTCCGCTTTCCTCCTCTCCTCGGCTTCCTTCGCGGGGGTCGTCGTTCTCAGGGGTAGCGGGGCGACTTTTCCCGAGCCTCAGATCCAGGTCTGGATAAGCAGGTATCAGTCCCTGAACCCGGGGATCCGGATAGAGTACGTTGGGAAGGGGTCGGGAGGCGGGCAGAACGACTTCAAGATAGGGCTGGTGGACTTCGCGGGAAGCGATCCACCCGCTAAGGAGGGTTACTGGAGGGAGCTCTCGGAGCGAGGTCAGCCTCTCCAGTTTCCCATCGTGGTAGGCGCGATAGTCGTGGTCTACAATCTTCCAGGAGTCGAGGATCTCAACCTGACAAGGAAAGCCTTGGCCGGGATTTTCTTGGGGAAGATCAGGTTCTGGGACGATCCATTAATCGTTGAGGCGAATCCGTCGGCGCGGCTTCCGCATCGGGAGATAATCGTAGTTCATAGGAGCGATTCGAGCGGGACCACGAAGATCTTCACGTGCTTTCTCAGCTCTGCGAGCGCGGAGTGGGCCGAGGAGGTGGGATGCGGAAAGGTCGTGGCCTGGCCCGTTGACTCGATGGGGAGAGGGCTGGGCGGCAAGGGGAACCCGGGAGTCGTCGCGGTCCTCGAGCAGACGCCCTACACTATAGCCTACACGGAGCTCTCCTACGCGGTTAAAGAGCGGTTGAAGATAGCGGCTGTGGAGAACAAGGCCGGGGAATTCGTCAAGCCGACCCTGGAATCGGTTCAAGCAGCCGTGGCCCAGGCGGCCGCCCACATCCCCGACCCCTCCGAAGGCTACAAGGAAAACCTCTCCGAGATCCTCGACCCACCTGGCCGCGGAGCATACCCCATCGTCGCTTTCAGCCACGTCCTGATCTGGAAGAGCTACGGAGACCCGGAGAAAGCCCAGGCGATCAAGGACTTCTTCACCTGGGTTCTCACCGAGGGCCAGGAACCCGGAAACCTCGTCCCAGGCTACTTCGGGCTTCCGAGAGAGGTGGCTGAGATAGGTCTCAGGGCGGTGGAGATGGTTTCATGAGAGATCGGTTCAAGCTCTTCCTGCTTCCATCGATCGTGCTGGTCTTCGCGGTCTTCCTATCGATGTTGATGGTTTACGCCTATAACTCCGCGCCTATCTTCGCGAGGGAGGGTCTCGGAATCTACTTCGAGAACGTTTGGAGGGCTGCCGAGGAGGCTGAGCGGGAATACTACGGGGTGCTGGCGGCGATTTGGGGAAGCGTCTATACCTCGGTGATCGCGGTCTCGATAGCTCTCCCCCTCTCCATCGCTTACTCGATCTTCGTAACCGACTACGCTCCTCGGAGGATCAAAAACTACTTGATAATCCTCTCGGATATCATGGCCGGTCTCCCGACGATAATCTACGGGATCTGGGGAGCCTTCGTTCTCGTCCCGTTTCTCAAGGAATACGTCATGAAGCCCCTGCACGAAGCCCTCAGCTTCATCCCCCTCTTCAGCTATCCGCCTACAACGGGCTACAGCTACTTCTCAGCCGGAATACTCCTCGCGATCATGGTCACCCCCTTCGCATCCGCGATAATCAGGGAAGCATACCAGTTCATCCCCTTCACGTATAGGGAGGCGGCTTACAGCCTCGGAGCGACGAGATGGGAGACCACGAAGATCCTCCTCGGATACATCAAGCCCGCGATCTTCTCCGGTTTGATCCTCGCATTCGGGAGAGCGATAGGAGAAACCGTGGCGGTAAGCCTCGTGATCGGCAACTCGTTCAACCTCACCTTATCCCTCTTCGCCCCCGGCTACACGATCTCCTCCCTGATAGCGAACCAATTCGGCAACGCGTTCATCTACAGATACATGGTGTCCGCGCTTTTCGCGGCCGGCTTCGCGCTCTTCTTCATAGGATTGGCGGTTAACGCGGCCGGCTTCTACTTCATAAGGAGGTGGGAGAGCCGTGTCAAGCTATAGGATCAGAAAGCTCAAGGAGAGGTTGTTCCTGGCCTCCGTAGCGGCGCTGACCCTGATCGCCCTTCTACCCTTATTCCACATAATCGTAACCGTGGTCGTTGAGGGGTTACCGGTAATCCTGAGGGGAGGCGTGGAGTTCCTGGCGGGCACGCTCGCTCCACCCGATAACGGCCTCGGCGGAATAGGTCCATCGATTCTCGGGTCATTCATCCTGATCTTCTTATCAAGCCTCCTAGGGCTCCCCATCGCCTTCCTAGTCGGAGTCTACGCCTACGAGTATCCGGACAGCCTGCTTGGGAAGTTGACGAGGGTAGTTCTCCAGGTCATGCTGGAGTTCCCGACGATCTTGACCGGGATCTTCGTCATGCAGGTTCTCGTGATCCCGATGAGATCCTACTCGGCTCTCGCCGGAGCCCTCTCCCTCGCGATAATAATGACTCCATACGTGACGGTTTACACCTATGAGGCGATGCGGGAAATCCCGTTCACGTATAGGGAAGCAGCCTTCGGCCTCGGGCTAACCAAGTTTAAGGCAGTGTTCAAGGTCTTGGCGCCCATGGCTAAGCGCGGGATTCTAACGGGCTTCTTGATAGGGGTCGCGAAGGTTGCGGGGGAGACGGCTCCACTCCTCTTCACGGCCGGCGGAGCGTATCAAACATACTTCTATGGATTGGATAAGCCTGTGGGCGCGATCCCGCTTCTGATCTACTCGCTCGCCCAAACCCCGTATGGAAATTATCACGAGGTCGCTTGGGGTGCTTCGCTGGTCCTGGTCCTCATATTCCTCGCGATCTTCATCCCGGTGAGGCTGAGCCTTAAAGAGTTCAAGCTTTGATCACTCATGCTCGTAGTATCCCGACTTCATGTAGATGACGGTCTCGGCGATATAGCAAGCGTGATCCGCGATGCGCTCGAGATGCCGGAGCACTAGGGTCTCCAAGATGACGCAGATCGGATTAGATGACTGTTTTTCCCGAATGATTTTTCCGAGGTATTCGTAATAGAGTTTGTCGACTTCTTCGTCTAAGCTGAGTATCCGCCTGGCGAGCTCGAGGTCTTCGAGTATGAATGCTCTCCCCGCTTCGTTCACCATCTGGGCCACGAGGTTATACATCTTCCTCGAGTGCCTCAGGCCGCATCTATGATCTCCCAGAATGCTCCTCATCTCGGAAATGTCCAAAGCGTATCTACCGATTCGGTTGAAGTCGTATGAGATTTTGAGACATGACTTTATTATCCTCAGGTCGCTGGCCATCGGGTGATATCTGACGATGAGCTCGTCGACGAGTTGATCCGCTTCCCTCATCATGAACCTGAGCTGATCCGAGAACATCCTCACCCTCTTAGGGTTCA
>JAGGVM010000137.1 GCA_021157985.1 Nitrososphaerota archaeon
AATCCAAGCCTTCTCCGGGCATTTTTCACCCTTTCGCCGAAATCCTCGACCAGGTCCAGATCTTCTCCGGGTAAAATCCTCCTAGACCTCTTAAACCCGCGCATCTCCCATGTTTCAAGGCAACCGCGGGATAATAAATCTACGGATTATACTTCAGCACCAAGCCGCCTAACTCTGCGCTTAAAACCTTGGCTATTCGATCGCATTTCGCTACGAGAAGGAAGAAGACGCCGTGGAGATCTATGAATCCCTCGAGGTTAGCCTGTCCCTTTAGGATCGTGAGATCGTGAGCCGCTACCCAGTTTTCCACGCTTTCTCCTTTAGGCGGTTTCAGCTCTATATCGACGGTCTTAAGCTCGACGTTCGGAAGCTCGTCTAAACCCGTTTCCTTAACGTCTTCAAGGGTCGCGTCGTTGAGAACTGGAGAGGACTTGCATACGATCGTTAATCCCTCGAAAGGTTTCCCCCTTTCCTCGATCATCGTTTCGAGAAAGACTTTGTCGAAGACTATTTCACCTGAGTTATCGAGGAAGTAAAGCAGGGTCTCGGAGTTCTCTAATCTTCTCCGGAATCTATCGTAGTCGTTAACGGAGAACTCTAATCTCTTGACGCTTTCGATCAGTTTCTCGAGCTCCGCGCCTGAATAAACGCCGAAATCCACGGTGTTTCCAAGAGCCGCGAGCTTCGCCGATGTTTTCAAGGAGTCGTCGCTCTCTGAGATGATTTTCTTCATCTCCGGGTATAGTGAGAGAGCCTTCTCGTTGTATTTCTTTTTAAGAGCGCGGTAGGGGTCATCGACCCCGGTTTCTTCTTTGATTATCTCCCGGATTATTTTATGAAGCTTGAGGGGTACGGTGTCCCAGCTAGTCTCGCTGAAGGCGCGGAGGGCTCTGCGCAGAATGAGCAACTGTTTTTCTTCATCGTCGGTAGCGTTCTTGATCGCCGTGATCGAAGCCTTTAAAACACAGGGCACACACTCCGGAGCGATCTTAAGCATAAGCCTTCTGAAGATCTCCCAAGGGCTCCGCAATATTAGGCTTCTGGAAGATGCTAGGTTAATAAGGAAGTAAGAGAAATAAGCCGCTGAAATGGGGGATCCGAAGAGGCCTAGGAAGCAGTACGTGACGCCGAAACATCCGTGGCGAGCTGATAGGCTCGCGGAGGAGCTTCAGCTTCTAGGAGAGTATGGCTTGAGAAATAAGCGAGAGCTTTGGAGGGCTGAGACCATCCTGAGGAAGATTAGGACCCACGCTAGGAAGCTTTTCGGGTTGACCGGTGAGAAGAGAGCTGAAGAAGAGCGATCTTTGATAAATAGGTTGTATAGAATGGGGTTGGTCGAGGAGAACGCGACGGCGGACGACGTCCTCAAGCTCACGGTCCGCGACATACTCGAGAGAAGGCTTCAAACCATCGTTTACAGGCTTGGACTCGCGAAAACCGTTTACCAAGCTAGGCAGTTCATAGTTCATGGCCACGTTTACGTCGGCGATAGGAAAGTCAGGTCCCCCAGCTACCACGTGATGAGAGGAGAGGAGAAGCTCATCAAGGTCGCATTGCCGATAGCCGCTGCAGCCGGAGCGGGTTCCTCCGAACCCGAGACGAGCAGCCAGCAAGAAGGAGAGTCTTAGGATCGAATTATATAGATCAGGTGCGGAAAGGCTGGGAGGAAGCTCTTTAACGCGAGCTCGACGGCGTTGGGTGAGCCTGGAAGACAAACGACGGCTTTCCCCTTCATCGTTCCCAGCATCGCTCTGCTCAGAAATGCCGCTGCCCCGATCTCTTGGAAACTCAGCCATCTGAATAATTCCCCGAAGCCCGGAGCCTCTTTCTCGATCAAAGGCTTAACGGCCTCTATTGTTACATCTCTTTTAGCTAGGCCCGTTCCCCCTATGAAGACTATTACGTCGATCGTTTCGTCGCGTGAGAGCTCGAGAAGCTTCAGCCTTATAAGCTCTAAGTCGTCGTCCACAAGCCCTCTATAAACCACCTTGTGCCCCGACTTCTCGACAACCTCGGCGGCCACTTCCTGAGACTTGTCGGATACTTCTTCTCCCCGAAGCTTAGCCGCGTACCTAGAGCTGCTGACCGTTACTAAGGCGAAGTTCAGGGTCTTCGGAGCTTTTTTCTCGTGCTCCTCTTTAGGCGAGCTCATGGAGCCTCCTTCCTCTTCTCAATCACCTTGATCTCCTTTATCTCGGTCTCCGGATACTGTCCCCGCTCGTCTTTCTCGTATGCCTTAACCACGTCCCAGATGTTCAAAAGAGCTATCGAAACCGCTGTTAAGGCCTCCATTTCCACGCCGGTTCTCTCCGTAGCCGTGACCCTGGCAATCACCTCCACTCCATCATCCTTAACCGATAAATCGACTTCAACATGATCCAATCTCAAGGGATGGCATAGAGGGAGGAGGAAGGGAGTAAGCTTAGCCGCGTTTATCCCTGCGAGCCTTGCAACCTGAAGCGGGTCTCCTTTCTCAATTTCCCCCGACTTTATTCTCTTGATCGTCTCAGGCTTAAGCTTGATGAACCCCCTCGCAATGCTCTCCCTCCTGACCATGGGCTTACCCGATACATCAACCTGCCTAATCTCCGACGGCATCTCCTCTGATTAGC
>JAGGVM010000033.1 GCA_021157985.1 Nitrososphaerota archaeon
CCCGAATCCGCTCTAGCCCCGAAAATAGACGAGGCGAGGAAAAAGTACCCAGAGGTCTTTCTTAAGTCTCATCCGGAGAGGCGGGGAGACCTCCCATTCATAAGATTTTACATGAAGACCCTGGCGAGAACCGAGAAGAAATGCGTGCGGCTCCTCGACGGAGTTGAAAAATTAATTACCGAGGCTGCGGAAGAACTCGGTGGAAAGGTCTCGAGGCAAAGGTGAACAAGCTTTGGTAGATCTCGATTCGGAAGAGGTCTATAGAAAAGATCCCTATAAGAAAGCTTTCGAGCCCGTGTCCACTTACGTGAGCGACCTCGAGTCCGGGATGAAGTCCGGCGAGAGCGTCGAAATCGACATCGACCCAGCCTACGTCGATAAGGTTGCTTTAATCGGGATAGGTGGATCCGGGATAATAGGGAGGGTTGCTTCCCAGCTCCTTTCAAGCGTTGGGGTTGATTCACGGGTGATCAGCGGATTCTCGGAAAAGCTCGATAAATTCGATTTCGCCGTCGCTGTAAGCCATTCTGGGAACACCGCGGAAACTATGAAAACCGTTTTCGACCTCCTAGATAGGGAGGTTAAATTCGCCTTCATCACGTCTGATGGATTATTGGAGAAGACCGCGGAGAAATACGGTATACCGGTTGCACGCGTTAGGGGCGACGTCCCCCCGAGGTACGGATTCCCGAATATGCTGGGAGCCATGCTCGGAATTTTGAAGAAAATCGGGCTCTACGAGCCTGAGGTAGATTTGAAGAGGATTGAGAGGTTTAGATCCGGGTTAGCGGAGGATAAGCCCATCGACGATAACCCCGCGAAACAGGTTGCGTTAAAGATCATGGAGGCATCTCTCCCGATAGTTTACGTCTATGATGAGGTTTCTAACGCTGGTTATAGGTTGAAGTGTCAATTGAATGAGAACGCGAAGATGTACTGCGGGTTCGCCGAGATCCCCGAGGCTTTTCACAACGATATCGAGGGATTGGAGCCGGGTCACTTGGTCATCTTTCCCAGGAGCGCGCGTGAAGGAAGGGAGATCGGGGAGGCTATAGATGCGTTCATCGAGTTGAGGGGGGAGGATAAGTGCGTCTCGATCAGAGTTGAGTCGGATAAGGAGCTTGAGGAACTTCTCGAATTCTTCGCTTTCATGGACTACGTATCGCTTTACGTATCAGTCTTGAGGAAAGTGGATCCGTTAATCTTGCCGAGAGTAACGGAGCTGAGGCGCGTTAACAAGGCTTATGAGGAGATCTTAGGGAGGGTTAGGCGCAGGGTTGAGGGTTAGTTCGAGGGTTTTGGCTAGGATGAAGGCCGCGGCTATCGCCACCGTGGCCCTCTTCATAATTTTTGGATTGAGCAGCTTGTTCCCGATGAGCGGGGGAGAGGCTGAGAAGCTTACGGAGGAGCTTCAGGGATTGACCAAGGGAAACGTGGAGCTGAACATTTTCTCGAATAACTTGGCCGTGAGCCTGCTCGCCTACATCCCGTTCGCAGGCCCTGTCATCATGGGTTACGCGGTCTTCAACACGGGGAGGTATATTGGATGGCTTTCGGCTCAGAGCGGCTTGCACCCGATAATACTCGTATCGGCCTCGATAATCGCCTTATACGGGGTCTTCGAGTTCCTCGGCTACGGGGTCGCGACCGCCGAATCAATCACCCTATCATATTACATAATTAGGTCTAGGAGGATGCTCAGAGGCGAGGTAAAGACGTTGATAGTCTGCCTAGCCGCATCAACGATCTTCCTCCTGGCAGGAGCCTTAATAGAAGGCGTCTTGATAAGAGTCATCAAAACCCCGACGACGATAATCTAAAATCATCGAAAACCAAAAATATGGAAGCGGCTCTCCGATGAAAGGCTGGTGCCGGGGTCCCACAGCCTGGTAGTGGGTCGGCCTCGAGATCCCACGAGCCTGGTCAGATAACGGGAGAGCCGATGCCCCATGCGGGGCGCGTGGGTTCAAATCCCACCCCCGGCGCCAAAATTTTTGTTCAAAATTCTTTCCTTATAGTCTCTTTTCGGCATACTTGGTCGCTATAGTTCTTTCATCATTTTCCAGTGCTGGATTTCGTTGAAGAGCTTGTGAGCTTTGGCAACGACCCGGTACCCGTGTTTCTCGTAGAAGTGAACCGCCTTCTCCCTAGCATTCAGGACTACGCGCCTCGCGCCCATAAGCCTCGCCCGCCTCTCCAGCTCCTCCAAGATCAATCCGCCGATGCCTCTTCCCCGGTATCCCTCTGCGACCGCCATGAACCTTATCTGAGCCTCCTCCGAGCTGTTTAGGTGAAGCCTCCCAACCCCGACGACCTCGTCCCCGACGCACGCCATCACGTGGATTGACTCGCTTTCCCGGTCGTCGCGCTCGCTCCCCTTAGGCATCCCCCAAGGAGCCCTGAGAACCCTCCACCTCAACTCATAGTATTTCTCGAAATCTTCCCGGGTCTTGGGCTCGCGGATGAGTATCTTCATCGGAAAAGTAAAAACGCATTCAGGTTAATTTATTTGTCGGGTTAAAGCCGGGCTTCGATCCCTGTGCTGAGCGAGAGGATGCAGATTGAGGGACCTAATTCTCCACGGAGACGTGTATGCTTGTTTGAGCTCACTTGAGGATGAGTCCATCTCCGCCGCGGTTACTTCGCCGCCTTACTGGAGGCAGAGGGATTACGGGTTCGAGGGCCAGATAGGCTTGGAAGAGAAGCCTGAGGAGTATATCGGCAGGCTCGTCGCGGTCTTCGACGTGCTTAGGAGAAAGCTGAGAGAAGATGGAGTCTTTTTCCTCAACGTCGGTGATAAATATCTCCGGAGGTATGGGAAATCGCATCTCCTCCAGATACCGTATAGGCTCGCGTATCACATGGTTCGCAGAGGATGGATACTCCTCGACGTGGTGATTTGGCGCAAGCTCGGCCACATGCCCTCTCCAGTAAAGGACAGATTCACGAACACGTATGAACCCGTCCTAGTCTTCGCGAAGAACAGGAGAAACCGATATGATCGGAGCTCAGGCGGCGTCGTTAAGATTCAGCTCCAGCGAACTCCCTGGAAGCATACGGCGGTTTTCCCGGAGAGGCTTGTCGAGGAAATGCTTCAGAGAATAGGCTTGAGGGACGGCGACGTGGTTCTCGATCCGTTCGCTGGGACGGGGACCGTTGCGGCGGCGGTTAGAAAGATCAGGGAGAGGTCTTCGATCGAGGTGAGCTCGATAATGATCGAGAAGGGAGATGTCTTCATCGATATAATCAGGAAGCGGGCGGGGATAAGCGAGGTAAGGAAGATCGGCGACGTGAATTACGAGTGGAGACCGGTCGTCGAGGAAAAGCTTCCGAGAGATATCGAGCCCATTGACGTCTCAAAGGATAGATACGGGGAGGTTTTCATAGCTGATTCGAGTAGAGATTTTCTCTCGGCTTTGAGGGGGATAACGCTTGAGAACTTTAAGAGGTTTCATAGGGAGGATGCGCTTTATTTCTTCGGGGTTAGGAGGTGGACTCTCCGCGACCTCTATTACGCACACTCGATATTCTACGATGGATATGTTCTCCGGAACATGATAGTTGTATCGAGGGGGGATAGCTGGTATCCTGTCTTCATGTTCGCGAGGGATTCGACTAGGGTTGAGTACAAGTTTTACTTGGATCGAGTTAGGGTTACGGCTAAGACTAGGACTGTTAGAGATTGGTGGAGCAGGGACTTCGTGGGCGTTAAGGTTAGGGATATCTCGGGAAAGGAGTCGAGGGAGGGGAGGGTGATCAAGGTTCTCGAGAGATATCAGAATGGATTCCCAAGAATCGTTGCTGTGAGATGGGACGGCAGGGTCTCGGTGGAGCTAGTCCTGCACCCGGATAGAGATGAGTACTTGATGGAGGGGCTGGTTTTCAGGTGCCCGATATGCGGAGCCGCGCTGGATGAGCCGTATGACCCCGTCGGGGAGAATAGGTGTCCTAGTTGTGGAGCTAGGCTTTGGACGAGCTTGGAGAACTTGCCGAAGATCGAGGAGCCCGAGGAGGTCGTGGAGGTCGTTGAGAAGCTTAAAGAGGCGAGGTATGAGGTCGGCGAGATATTGGAGATAGGGGAGTTCGAGGAGAGGGTGAGGAGTACTAAGAGCAAGTTCGTTGATTTGGAGAGGATAAATTGGGGTGCTTCGCCCGGGGCCAGGAAGCTCATGCTCGGAGAGTACTTCACGAAGATGAGGTTGTATAGATTGGATCAACCTGCCGTCGCCCAATACCTAACGGTCCTCAGGAAGAGAAAGGGATTGAGCATACAGGATGTGATCGATGAGCTTCCGGAATCCTATAGGCATACGGTGGGACACTGGTTCAGGAGGGATTTCGGCGGATCAACTCCCATTCCTGAAGATATACCGCTTCTCAGGAGAATTCTCGGCGAAGACAAGCTATTCGAGGTTCTCGAGCGAACGGCGCTCAAGTTCCAGACCGTTAAGACGTCGATAAAGGGGAAGAACCCCGGAGACTTCATCGAGAACCTCAGCGAAGAGGCGATCGTCAATTATCTCAGGAAACTTTACATTCCACCTCGAGAATACGTTAAATCAATTAAGAAAGAGTATGTAGGCCTCTAAAGGGGCCACTTCTCCAGCTTATAGGCGGCGTCCCAGAACATGTACTCGTATCTGCTCGCCGTCATGAAGATCTCGCCGAGCTTCTTGTAGCTCCCTTCGGAAGCCATCTCATCAACGAGCGCTTTCAATTCGTTGACTAGGTTTAGGTATTCTTTTTCGCCGTATATTTTCGCCCAGTTCCTGTAGATTTCGTTGCGGTTGTTCGCGAGCTTATCCGCGTGTTTTGAGGCTATTTCGGCGTAGCTCCAAAAGCAGGGAAGCAGCGACGTTACGCCTTCCACAGGTGATCCGAGGGCGCAGGTGGCTAAGAGGAAGTTCATGTAGGCCGTGTTGGTGGGCGAGGGCTCGATTTTTACCACGGCCTCCAGCTTCATGCCGAGCTCTCCGAGGAGCTTTTCGTAGTTCTCCATCTCGGTCGTGGCCTCTAGGTGGGCTAGCTCGAGCATTCTCCGGGCAACCGCGTACTCGGCTTTCGAGGCTATGAGGCTGAAGCATTTAGACACGGTGACCAGATAGTTGTAGTCCTGAGCTACGTAGTATCTGAACTTCTCGAGGGGGAGGCTTCCCGAGTAAAGCTCCACGACGAAGGGATGCTCGAAGATCGCGCTCCAAACATGGTCAGCGGACCGCCTCAATAGTTCTGTAAATTCGACCACGGCCGAACACCGCTTTAACGAATGTTTCACGTATTTTTATGCTATTGATTAAATGAAGTCTGATGGCTCTTTTCTCGGCAAATCTGTTTTGTCGAAGTGTTTGTCGTAGCTGATTATCGATTCTGCTCCCAGCTTCTTTGCTACGTAATATTGGAGGCTATCGTCGAAGTCCAGTCCTATTTTATCCATAAGCATCGATGCAGCCATCTCGTCTTCGATGCTCGTCTCGTAGATACTGAGACCTATGGAATTCTGCAGGTTTCTGAGAAATCTTAAGATTAGCTCCGGCTTGTTTAACACCGCTTCTGCGGCGTGGATCGTGAATTTCGTGACAACGGCTTCTAGATCGCCGCTTGATATTCTCTCGAGCAGCTTCCTGCATTCGCTCGCTCTTTTCTGTCCTAGGAAAAGTTCCAAGAAAATGTTCGTATCCAGTAGGAGCATCTTCAATCAGCCTGCCTCCACGCTCGGTGCTGTAGCTCGACCGATGTTAGCTCTGATTTGATGACCCCTTCTAGCGATTTCCAGTCGGCCTCTCCTAGGCTTACATATCGTTTTAGCAAGTCTTCGACCGCTTTCTTTACCGCGCCTTTCTTATATCCATAGGTTTCCATAGCCTTTTTTCTGAACTTCTTGGCCAGCGCTTCGGGGATCTCCGCTTTGATTACTTCGACCATATGTACATATGGTCGTAAGATTCATTTAAAGCTTTGCGCGCTCGACGCCGGTTAATTACCGCCTTACGCGGATTATGAGGAGTCGATTTATCCTTCAATAGCTTCGTCTCTTTTAGGAAATCTGATTGATTTTTCTGTAGTTCTTTTGGATCTCGATCTTTAGACCATTATGCTTTTGATGTTGTGGACGTGGACGTGCTCTCCCTTCTTTATGTCTCTCGTCGCTTGGCCTATTGGCTCCCCGTATTTTATCACGTTTTCGCCTTTCTTGATCTCTTTCAAGGCGATTTTATGTCCGAAGGGTATCTCGTCCTCAGCCCTTACGATCGTTTTCCTCTTCCCGATGGTTACTTCTACGTCTTCTCCTTTCTCCGCTTTATCGATCATCGTGGCGACGTTGTCCTTTTCGGTTAGGGCTATCGCCCGCTTCATAGGATTATCCCCCTCACGTATATGTCGATCGTCTTATCGTAGCCTATTATTTCTGCTTTGGTCTTCTCGCCGGATGCCACTTTAACGAGCTTCTCGAAGATCTTCTCGGCTGCTTCCTCGAGCGTCTTGTTCCTGGTTATCACGTCGCTTACGTCTACGTCTATGTGCTCCGAGAGCTTTTCGGAGGTCCTCGGGTTTCCGCAGACCTTGATCACGGGAGCTATTGGATAGCCTTGAGGAGCGCCTCTGCCGGTTGTGAAGATCATTAGCTGAGCTCCTCCCGCGACCGGGCCTGTTAGGAACTCGATCTCCCTTCCCGGCGAGACCATTATGTAGAGTCCTTTTCCCTTTGGTTTCTCTCCGTAGTCTAGGACTCCTTGGATCGGTTTGCTTCCGCCTTTTACGATTGCTCCCAGGGATTTCTCCTCGATCGTTGATAATCCTCCGCGTATGTTTCCGGGCGTCGGATTGGATCCCCGGATATCTACCCCGAGTGACTTTATCTTTTCCTCGAGTTCGTGTATGACCTTGAGGATCTGCTCGGCTACCTCCGGCGTCTTAGCTCTCCTCGCCAGGACGTGCTCCGCCCCGATCATCTCGGTTATTTCTCCGAAGATCGCGGTTCCGCCTTCGTCGATTAACCTGTCGGTGACTAGGCCTACGGCGGGGTTCGAGACTATCCCGGAGGTGGCGTCTGAGGAGCCGCATTTTATTCCGACTGTCAGGTTGCTTAGGTCGAAGCGCTGCCTCTTGAATCGCTCCGCGTGCTTCACGCCTTTCTTCGCGGCCTCGACTCCTTTCTCAACCGCTTTACTGAATCCCCCTATATCCTGTATGACCACTGATTCAACCGGTTTACCGGTCTCGGCTATCCCGTCTCCCACCTTATCTATTGAGATGCTTTCGCATCCGAGGCCGACGAGGACCACGGCCGCGACGTTTGGGTTGCTTCCCAGCCCTATCAAAGTCCTTTCCATGACCTCTATATCGGATTGGATCATGCAGCAGCCCTGGTGATGTAGTAGGGGCTTAGATCCCGGAACCGTCTCTGCTATCGCTTCAGCTACTTCGTTCGCGCATCCAACTGTCGGGATCACGGCGACGTAGTTTCTAACTCCGATTTCTCCGTTCTC
>JAGGVM010000118.1 GCA_021157985.1 Nitrososphaerota archaeon
GAAGCGGCTATCCAGCTCAAGGAAAGACACGGAGGTGAGGTGACCGTGATCAGCATGGGGCCGAGGCAGGCTGAGTCCTCGCTCAGAGACGCGCTCGCGAGAGGGGCTGACAGGGCCATACTCCTATCGGATGTTAAGATGGCGGGGGCGGATACTATTGCTACGGCTAGGACGCTGGCAGCGGCCGTGAAAAAGCTATGCAGTTTCGATTTGATTCTATGCGGAGAAAAAACCGTCGATGGGGACACGGGCCAGGTCGGTCCCGAGGTCGCCGAGCTTCTCGGGATACCGCACGCCGCCTACGTCTGTGAGATAAGGGCCGTTTGCAAGGATAAGATAACCGTGGTCTCGGATATGGGTGATAAATATCTCTATGAGCTCACGCTCCCCGCTCTGCTGACTGTCACGAAGGAGCTTAACTCGCCGAGGCTCCCCACCCTGAAAGACCTGCTAAAGGCCCGGAAAAAACCCATAGAGATATGGACTGCCCAAGACATCTCAGAGCATGCTTCAGCCGACGAAATAGGGTATAAGGGATCGAAGACGAGGGTCGTCAAGGTCATAATACCGAAGGCGGAGCATCGAAGAGGAGTAATCCTGAGAGGAGAAGACGCCGCCGAGAAAATAGCCGAGATACTCTTGGAGGAGGGGTTCGCTGCGTGAGCGGTGAAAAAGGTATACTCGTATACGCCGAGACATCGGGGTCGGACATACATCCAATATCCTACGAGTTGTTGGGCAAAGCGAGGGAGATCGCCGAAAAGCTTGGGATGCAGGTTTGGAGCGTTATCCTAGGCAGCGGAATATCTGAAAAAGCCTCCGAGCTCATCTACCGTGGAGCGGACAAGGTCTACGTATACGAACATGAAGCGCTCCGAGAGCTGAACGTGATAACCTACAAGAACTTGTTGACAGAGCTCGCTAAAGAGATCAAGCCCGAAGTATTCCTGATAGGCGCAACCCCTTGGGGGAGAAGCCTCGCGCCTCGAATAGCTGCAGCGCTTAACACGGGTTTAACCGCCGACTGCACCGATCTCCAAGTCGATGAGAAGGGTAGGCTTATACAAGTTAGGCCTGCTTTCACCGGGAACCTCCTAGCCTACATCGAGACCGTGAGCAAGCCCATAATGGCCACGGTGAGATACAGGGTAATGAAGCCGGCTGAGCGAGATCCGAGCAGGAGAGGCGAGGTGATAGTCAGACGTCCCGAAAACCTCGACGCTGGCGGGGTCAGGTTTCTCGGAAAGGTCGCTGAGAGAGAGGTGAATCTCCCGGATGCCGAGATCATAGTGGCGGGAGGACGCGGTCTAAAGCGGAAAGAGGATCTTAAGCTTTTGGAGGAGCTCGCTGAGCTCCTCGGCGGAGTGGTTGGAGCGAGCAGGCCTCTCGTCGACGAGGGATGGATCTCTAAGGATCATCAGGTCGGATTCAGTGGAAACACGGTTAAGCCGAGGCTATATATAGCGTGCGGAATCTCGGGCTCTCCTCAACACCTGGCCGGGATGAGGAACTCCGGTTTGATAATCGCCGTGAACACCGACCCCTCCGCCCCGATCTTCAGGCACGCCGACTACGGGGTAGTAGCAGATCTATACGAATTTATACCCAAGCTCATCAGGATACTTCGAGAGGCGAAGAGACGTGGAAGAGGAGCTAATTAGAAAGCTCAAGTCGATCGTTGGAGAGGACTGGGTGGTCTCGAGCAAGGACTCCGTGGCCGGCTACCTCTACGATGAAACCCCACCTCCACTGAGGCCTAAGGCATGCGAAGACGTGGTCGTCGTGAAGCCCGGGAACGCCGAACAAGTCTCAGAAATATTGAAGATCGCGAACGAGCACAGGATCCCCGTCTTCCCGAGGGGAGGTGGAACCGGGTTAGCGGGCGCGGCGGTGCCGACGGAAAAAGGGATCATTCTATCCATGGAGCGGATGAACGAGATAACGGTTGACGTCGAGAACTTGATCGCCGAGGCAGGAGCGGGAGCAACTCTGAAAGACCTCATAGACGCCGCGGATAAGGCCGGATTATCCTTTCCACTTCATCCCGGAGACGAGGGAGCGCAAATCGGGGGATTAATCGCGTGTAATGCCGGGGGAGCGAGGGCGGTTAAGACCGGGGTGATGCGGAACTACGTCAAGGGCATTGAGGTAGTGCTCCCAACGGGAGAGATAATCAAGCTCGGCGGAAAGCTCTTGAAAAACAACTTGGGATACGATCTCATGCACTTGATTATCGGAAGCGAGGGAACCCTCGGCGTGATCACTAAGGCCTGGATAAGGCTTCAACCCAGAGAGCTTGCATCCGCCACGATAATAATACCCTTCGAGGAAAGGGAGAAAGCCCTGGCCTTCGTCCCCAAGATATTCCAGGAGGGAGTCCTGCCGTTGGCGATAGAATACGTCGAGAGGAACCTGGTTCAGAAGGTTGCGGATAAGCTCGGCCTAACCTGGCCATGTAGTTCAGCCGAATACCAGCTAATGATTATACTTTCAGAGTCATCTGAAGAAGCATTGCTAAGCGTTTCCGAGAAGCTCCTCGAGCTCTGCGAGAAGCTCGGCGCACTCGAACCCGTCATCGCCCAAACCCGAAAAGAGCAGGAAGAAGTATTGAAGATAAGAAGCGAGATATACTCCACCCTGAAGCCCAACATGGTCGACATCCTAGACACCACCGTGCCGCCCGCCAACATGGTTAAGCTCATAGAGACCGTGAACGAGATCGAATCCGAGTTCAACGTCTACATACCCACCTACGGCCACGCGGGAGACGGAAACCTCCACCTCCACTTAATGAAATGGGATGGATGGACCGAGGAGAAATACGATGAAGTAAGGGCTCGGATATATCGGAAGGCGGTGGAGCTCGGTGGAACTATAACCGGGGAACATGGAGTGGGCTGCGTCCGAAGGAAATACCTCGAGCAATTCCTCGACGCGAAATCGCTTTCCCTCATGAAGGAGATAAAGAAGATATTCGACCCCAATAACATCCTCAACCCCGGCAAGGTCCTACCATAAACAATTTTTAACTCTCATAATTCCTCATATTATTTATCAATGAGCGGCGGAGACTACCGTTCTAGAACCCCGAGGTCTAGGCAGTTCTTCGAGGAGGCTAAAACGATTCTTCCCGGAGGAGTCTCCTACGTGATAAGATACTTCGATCCATATC
>JAGGVM010000042.1 GCA_021157985.1 Nitrososphaerota archaeon
TCACAAGAGGTGGAGTGTGATGTCCCGCCAACATCTATATCCCGTTTCTCCGCTTTAGCCGCTGCCCTTGTTATCGGCCTTTTGATAGGGTTCGCCGTGGCAATATTCGCCGCGCCGTATATCCAAGGAATCGGTAAACCCGCGGTAGCTAAGTCCAAGTTCGCGGAGCCGCCTAAGCCAGGTGAGCAAGTCGTAATAGTCCACGGATTCGACGCGGAGTATCCCCCGTTCACCTTCGTCGACGAAAACGGCAAGGCTAAGGGATTCGACGTAGACGTAATGGATTGGATCGCGAATAAGTATGGTTGGAGGGTGATCCACAAGCCTTGGGATTGGTCGACTATAGTGACGGCGCTTGAGAAAGGAGAGATCGACGTGATCGCGTCGGGGATGACCATAACTCCCGAAAGAGCTTCGAGCAAGATCTGGTTCAGCATACCCTACTACTCCTATATCCACGAGATCGTGGTCCGCGCGGATGACGATCGAACCCTAGACCAGCTGCTGAACTCAGGTGAATACGTGGCCGTTCAGATAGGATCGACCGCCGAGAAGTGGGCGGATAAGCTGCTCGCGAAGGGATACAAGTTCAAGAAACTGGGGCTTCAATCCTACGTCGAGGCGCTCGACGCGCTGCTGAAGGGAAGGGCATCCGCCTACATCACGGACTCAGCGTTCCTCGATCCATATCTCGCTAAGCACCCAGACCTAAAGACGAAGATCAAGGTGTTGACGACGCTCGGCGCTCCGGAGACCTATGGCATAGCGACGAGGCCTGGAGACGTCTGGCTGAGGGAGAAGATAAACGAAGCTCTCTACGAGCTCATGAACAGCCCGAAGTGGAACGAGCTTCTGCAGAAATGGGGGTTAAGCGGCTGAAGCGAAGGTGAGCGGGAAAGGTGTCCAACCTACAAGTCCTCGCAAAATATCTCCCCTATATTTTTGACGGTAGCCTATGGTCTCTGGGATTAGTCGGAGCCGGATTGGGAATAGGCTTCGCAATAGGCGTCTTAATGAGCCTGGGCCAGGTGTACGGAAACCCGCTGATCAGGAAAATCGTAGACGCCTACACCTGGTTCTTCAGAGGAACGCCCCTCCTAGTCCAATTATTCCTATTCCATTGGAGCGTTTTCCCGGCCATCGGATTACGCACAACAGCTCTAGAAACAAGCATGCTCGTCTTAGGAATGAGGAGCGGGGCGTATCAATCCCAGATCTTCAGGGGGTCAATAGAATCAATCGAGGAAGGCCAGGTGCTCGCCGCCAAAGCCCTCGGACTAAGTTTTTGGCAGCAATCGCTCTACGTGGTTCTCCCTCAGGCCCTGAGAAAAGCAGTTCCACAGCTCTCGAACGAGTACTCGATAATCCTCAAGGACTCCGCCGTATGCTTCGTCCTAGGTGTCATGGAGATAATGACCAGGACGAGGTACGTGACCATAGCGACGGGGATAGCGCTCATACCTTACTTAATCGCGGGGGCGCTCTACATAGCCCTAACGTACCTCGGCGCAAAAGCCTTCGACATGGTCTACTCTAGGATACGGATCCAGGGGTTGGTGACCGGATGACCGCGGCCGGAGAAGTCCTGAGAGTCGAGAATTTGAGGAAGAGGTTCGGTAAAGAAGAGGTTCTGAAAGGAATTTCGTTCAAGGTTGATCGCGGAGAAGTCAAGGTGATAATGGGGCCCAGCGGAGCTGGGAAAAGCACCTTACTGAAATGCATAGACCTCTTGATTCCTCCGGATGAGGGGTCGATATGGCTTGAGGGAGTTGAGTTGACGAGCCCGGGAATAAACGTGAACCAGTATAGAAGAAAAATAGGCTTCGTCTTCCAGGAATTCAACCTATTCCATCACCTAACCGCGATCGGGAACGTGATGCTCGGGTTGACGAAGGTCAGAAAGCTCCCGAAAAACGAGGCGAGGGAGCTCGCCGAAGAAGCGCTTCTCCGAGTGCACATAGGAAGAGATCTCTGGGACAAGTATCCAGCCCAGCTCTCAGGAGGCCAGAAGCAGAGAGTCGCGATAGCGAGAGCCCTCGCTATGGAGCCCTCGATAATGCTATACGACGAACCAACCTCCGCCCTCGACCCCCAGCTCACCGGCGAAGTGCTACAAGTAATAAAAGAGCTCGCTGAATCCGGGATGACGAGCGTTATCGTTACGCATGAGGTCGGGTTCGCGCTCGAGGTCGCTGACGAGCTGATGATAATGTTCGACGGCGAGATAATTGAACGGGGAAACCCATCGGAGGTAATCTATTCACCGGAATCGGATTCGGCGAAAGTATTCTTCAAGAAGGTTCTAAGGCTGGGAGGAGTCGGAAGATGAGTTTTTGGGGAGATTTCTTGACCAGGCTTTCAGCCGGAACCCTGACGACCCTTGAACTATTATCCATAACCATCCCCCTCAGCATAATCTTAGGAATCTTAATCGGCGTTCTAAGGGTTTATGGAGGTAGGCTGGGATCCGCGCTCGCGAACTTCTACGTCTTCATTTTCCGAGGGTTCCCGCTTTTAGTGACCATGATGATAATGTTCTTCGGCCTCGCCGACGTCGGGATCATGCTCGAGCCCTTCTGGGCAGCATCAGCCGCGATAATACTCTGCAGCAGCGCGTATCAATCCGAATACGTTAAGACCGCTATCCTCTCGATCGGGAAGGGCCAATCCCTGGCCGCAAGAGCCTTGGGAATGAATAGATTTCAGGAAATAGCATATGTGATCATGCCGCAGGCCCTTCGAACAGCCCTACCCGGAATAACGAACGAGATCCTCTACATGATTCTCTACTCCTCCCTCGCATACGTGATCGGGGTGTCAGAGATATTCGCCTCGGCCATGACGATGAACTCTATCTGGGTTCGACCCGGGGAAATCTTCGGGACGATAGCGCTCGTCTATCTCTCGATGACCACCACAGCCTCCACGGTCTTCAAGGAAATAGAGAACAGGCTCAGGATCCCCGGCTTCGAGGGCGCGAGGTGAAAATCTCAGCCCGGCACCCTTCCACCGCAAACGTTGATGGCTTCAGCGGTTACGTAATCGTTTTCAGCTAGAAATACCACTGCGTGGGCTACTTCCTCAGGTTTCCCGAATCTCCCCACGGGCGTCTGCTTTTTCTGCATCTCGCGGAGCTCTGGAGGAACGCTCTGCCTAAGTATGTCGGTTTCGATCTGACCCGGGACCACGGCGTTAACGAGTATATTGTATTTGGCGAGCTGATAGGCTAAAGTATAGGTTAGCCCTAGAACGCCCGCCTTTGAGGCCGCGTACGGAAGCGATGACGCCCTGCTTCCCTGCCTTCCCGCCGTGGAAGATATGTTGATTATCTTTCCTCCGCCTTGCTTCTTCATATAGGGGATGACCGCTTTACAGCAGTAAAAAACTCCCTTCAAGTTCACGTTCATTATGCTATCCCATTCATCGTCGGTTATCTCCTCGATGGGCTTCATCCGCGTGAATATCCCCGCGTTGTTAACGAGTATGTCTATTCTCCCAAACCTCTCCACCAGCTCATCCACCATCGACTTTACTTGATCGTACTTCGAGACATCCGCCTGCAAGATCACTCCTTCAGCACCTAAATTTTTAACAGTCTTAAGCACTTCTAACGCTTTATCCCTGTTTTTCTATAATTTATCCCGACCCTACATCCCTTCTCCGCAAGCGCGATCGCGATCGCTCGCCCTATCCCCCTGCTCGCCCCGGTTACGAGAGAGACTTTCCCCCCCGAGGTTCACGCCATATCCCGGATAACAGCGATCTTATATCTTTTCGGAAACTTTCTTGGTAAGCTTAAAGATGAGTTCGTCGCGGTTTATTGCCGAGGGAAGGGTGATCCCCTTTGGTGAGGACCTTCATAGCCGTCGACTTCGATAACCCCCAAATAGTCTCCAGAACCCAAGACCTTCAAAGAGACTTAATCGAGACTGGGCTCGTCATGAAGCCCGTCGAGCCCCAAAACCTGCACGTGACCCTCTGGTTCTTCGGAGAGCTCGATGAGGGAAGACTGGATCTCGTCTTGGAAAACGCGAAGCAAGTGAAGTTCAAGTCTTTCAAGGTGGAGGTGAAGGGCGTCGGATACTTTCCGGGCGGAAGCAGGGTGAACGTTGTTTGGCTCGGCGTCGAGGACCCATCTAACGGGTTGAAGGGAATATTAGATCAGCTTTTAGAAAAGCTCACTAGGCTCGGTTTCAGGTACGATGACCGAGGCTTCACTCCTCATCTAACGATCGGCCGAGTGAAATACGTTAGAAACAAACAGGCGGTGCTCGCGAAGATAGCTGAGTTCAGGGAAGCCTACTTCGGCGAACAGGTTATCGACAGTTTCAAGGTTAAGAAAAGCACCTTGACGTCCCGCGGCCCGATATACGAGGACCTGCTCGTAGTAAAAGCAGAGGGAGACGCGCCTTGAGCTTGGACTCCGTTATCGAGAGAGCCCTGAGAATAGTCAAGCCGAGTGAAAGAGACCGTGAAAAGCTGCGTGAGCTTATCGATAAGGCGTTATTCATAGTTCGGGAGAAATCCGCGGAGGTTCCAGGAGTCTTAGACGTAACTCTCGAGGGATCTGCGGCGAAAAATACTTGGATAAAGGGTCGGATGGAGGCGGATATATTCGTCCACTTCGATCCAGAAGTCGATAAGGACGAGCTCGAGAAGCTGATAGTGGAGATCGGGCGGAGCGCGATTAGGGAGCTTGGAGGAACGCCTGTTCTGATGTACGCGGA
>JAGGVM010000120.1 GCA_021157985.1 Nitrososphaerota archaeon
CTTAAGAACTTCCTCGAAGTGAAATGCTTAAGATTGAAGGTAAAAGCCGTGATCTTCGACATAGACGGAACCCTCTACAAATCCGAGAAATATCTCCGACACCTCGTAAACGAAATAATCCAAACAATCTCCGAGCTTCTCTCGATGCCTCGATCCGACGCCGAGAAAACTTTCAGGCTTCTTAGATCGAGGTTCGGAAGCGTGGTCCTAGGACTCGGAGAGATGGGAGTAGATCGACGGGAATTCTACTCGGCGCTTCTCCAAAGACTTGATCCCCGCGAGTTCATCGATCCGAGGCCGGACGTCGCCGAGCTCTTAAAGAAGCTCAAGGAAAAGGGCTGCAAAATAGCGTTCCACACGAACTCGAGCAGAAGACTCGCTGAGATGGTTTTAGAGGCGCTCGGCATAGATCCCGCGCTTCCAGACATCTTGATGACGTGCGATGAAGCTGAGCCCAAGCCCATGCTCGACGGCTACCTGAAGATCTTGAAAGCTCTCAAGCTCAAGTCCGAAGAGGTTCTCTACGTCGGAGATAGGTGGAGGGTCGAGGTCGAGCCCGCCAAGAAGCTCGGGATGAAGACCGCATTAGTTTCTTCAAGGCCTGAGGGGGACCCGGACCTGGTCATCGGCGACGTATCGGAGCTCGTCGGGAAGGTGGAGTGCCTAGGCGAGACCTGACGAGGACGTGTTTCAAGCTTTAGGAGATTTTCTCAAGATGCTTCTAAGCGCCCTGTATAAGCCGTAGATCGAAACCACGTAAAAGACCAAGACTAAGTAGTTTAAGATCAAGGAAGAAGCTAGGAACGCTATCATTCGATAAGTTCGAGTCGAATCTACCGACATTAAGAACAACATCAAGTGGATTATGAGAAGCGGGATGAAGCATCCTAAGAGAGCCGCTATCTTCATCCTCCTAGACCTAAACCATTTCTCCCAGCTGAACGCCATCCACGCCGAGGCCATATACGAGTAAATTATCCCAGCCACCGGAAACTTGACTCCGCCCATGGCTGGAAACATCGCGAAAATCGGAGAGCAGAAATCGTAGATCGAGCATAGAAACCTCACAAGGAGGTAAAAGGGCGCCGAGAAGAACACCCAGGGCGACCAGAAGTCATATGGCTTCAACAAGTCGTATAGCGGAGGCTTCTCGATGCCCGGAACATCCTTTACGAACGTGTATGTTTGAGTTACGCCGCCTATCCAAATAAAGGCGAAAATTATGAAGAAACCTATCTTCGTCCACGTCGGCTTCAGGATCTCGATCAATATTCCAGCGAGCTTCCTCGCGTTCATGTTTTCCTCAAGCAGCGAGGTAATAGTATTCTCCGGCTTCCTTCTGCATCTTATCGAGCTGTGATCCGGGCTTGTTCGCCCTCGGCCTCTTCGTATCCGGATCCCTCCTAAACGTGATTCCAACTTCCTTGAGGAACGAGTTGAATCCATCTCTCAGGTTCGTGGGTGGATTCGCTACTCCATGTTTTCCAGGTTCTCCGGAGAATACCATGAGCCTGGATGAGGCGAAGTCGAGGACCATTAGGTCGTGGTCGACGAGGAATGTGTAAGCTCTTCTATCCATAGTAACTCTTCGCAGGACCTTCGTGATTATGAACCTCTCCTCGACGTCGAGATACGCGCTCGGCTCGTCTAGGAGGTAGACCTCAGCGTCCCGGGAAAGGGCCTCGGCCGTCACGACCTTCTGAAGCTCTCCACCGCTCAGATCGCTCATGTTCCGGTCGAAAAGCCTCTCAAGGCCGAGAGGCCTGATGAGCTCATCCCAGTATAGCTCCGTGTCGAACTTGCTTCCAGCGGCCTCTCTCAAGGCGGTTTCGACGAGCTCGTCCCTGGGCTCGGGGTACTGAGGCTTATAGCTTATGGACTTGAACTCGAGCTTGTATCCCTCATCGCTCTCCTCGATTCCCGCGAGAAGCTTGATGAAGGTGGTTTTGCCTATTCCGTTCGGCCCCAAGATCCCTATCACCTCGCCCTGAAAGACCCTTCCCTCCAACACCTCGAGCCTAAAGCCCTCATAGCTCTTCGTCATAGCAGGCCACTGAAGCGGGACACCTCCACCGGCTTCCTCAACGCTCGAAGGTGGTCTCGCTTGGAAAACGATTTTCTCCGACCTAAACCTGACGTTCTCGGTCGGGATATACCCTTGGAGGAAGATGTTTATTCCCTCTCTCGCGCCGAAGGGGCCTGAGACCACTCCGAAGGCGCCCGGTCTTCCGTAGATGACGAAGATCTTGTCGGAGAGGTAGTCGAGGACCGCGAGGTCGTGGTCGCATACCAGGACGCGGGTGTCCTTGCTGAGGATCGATCTTATCGCGGCGGCGGCCTTAAATCTCTGCTTTATGTCGAGGAAGCTCGACGGCTCATCTATCAGGAACGTGTTGGCGTCGCGTGAGATGCAGGCCGCGAGCGCGAGTCTCTGAAGTTCTCCGCCGCTGAGAGCTGATACGTCTCGGTCTAGGAGGTGCTTGAGCTCGAATAGGTCGATGACTTGCTCGAGTTTCTCGGGTTTCGCGACCTTTCTCAAGACCTCTCCGACTTTTCCCTTAACTACCTTCGGGATCTTATCGATGTACTGGGGCTTGTAGCTGACCTTGATCTCTCCGCGGGCTACTCGAGCGAAATAGTCCTGGATGAGCGTCCCCCTGAACTGCCTCGCGACCTCCTCCGCGTCAACCTCTCCCTCGAGTTTTCCGAGATTGGGCTTAAGCACTTTCGCCAAGATCTGCATCGCGGTCGTCTTACCGACCCCGTTCTTTCCCACGAGGCCTACCACGGATCCAGCCTCGAGATATGGAAGCCTATAAAGCCTGAACGCGTTAGGACCATATTGGTGGACGAGGTCTTCCTCGAGCTCCTTCGGGAGGTTCACGATCGTTATCGCCTTGAAAGGACACTTAGCCGCGCAGATCCCGCATCCCAGGCATAAGGCCTCGATTATCCGGGGATATCCCTCTTCATCGAATTTGATGACTTCCTTGCCGCTGCGTATCGGTGGACAGAAGCGATAACACTCTCTGCTACATTTTTTGGGATCGCACTTATCTCTGTCGACGACCGCTATCCTCAGCGATCTCCCAGCCCCTCCGCTCAGCATCCGATTCCACAAGCCGGCTTCTCAACCTTTAAACCCTCCTCTTTTCCCAAAAGGCTCCACAGCCTACACGGGTTCGTGAATTAGTCGCTTACCTCGCTTATCTCAACGGCTTCTAATGGGTTCCACCTAGTGATCACGAGCTTCACCCTAGACCCTAAATCCAAGTTCAAGGCATTCGTACAGCGGCCTCTATCCACGGTATAGGCTAAGGTCTCGCCGGGAGACAGATCGTTCAGCGGGTCGGATGTGGTAAGTCTCAGCGATAACACGCAATATAGCTTCTCGTATTCTCGGTCGAGTTTCTTTAGGATTTCGTTAAATGAGTGACTTTGATTCTCGGCTAAAAGTCGGCCGAGGTTTTCGTCCTTAACCACGATTCCGTGAGGCGTGATCATGAATATCGTTCTAGCAACCCCGTTTCTCATCCCAACCACTCCAACGTGATCGACGAATCCCTCGACGACTACGGGCCAGAAATACGCGCTAAGGATCAACGCGGCAACGCATACGATTGAAAAAGCCGCTAAACCGATGGTCAAAGAGTTTTTCCTCAAAAAGCTCTCCCCCTCCATCCCCGAGCGGGCGAGAGAATAAAGAAGGGGAAATTATTAGCGTTCGTCGAGCCTACTTCGCCGCAAGCTTCTCTAC
>JAGGVM010000079.1 GCA_021157985.1 Nitrososphaerota archaeon
GAGGGGGACGGCTTGACCCGGTATTCCAAGCTTCTTTAAAACCTCGTACCCGAGCCTAAGCTCGAACCCGCAGGCCACGCCCACGACCCCCGAATACTTCTTCGACGAGAGTATCTTCGGGATGCATGATCCTCCCGGGATGACGTAGACGTCGTATCCGAGCTTCTCAGCGAGCTCGGTCGCCCGGTTCACCAAGCAGTCGGGCGAGCAATGCTGGCAAACATAGGTTGGGATAGATGGATCGAAGACCGCTCTGCACCGGCTGTCCATGTATTTCCTAGCGCAGTGAGGTAGGAACAAAGCCTTCTTCCCAGAAGTCTCCGAGAACTTTTCCTTATTCGATAGGTTGAGGGCCTGGATCTCTATGAAGTCCTCGAGGAGGGAGATCGCGTCTCTCAAGTTAAGTCCCGTGAGCTCCTCGATCTTGAACTTCTTTATTAGGTACCTCGCCGCGCTGCTGAATTTTTCGTGAACCCTTGATTCATACGCTGCCTTAACGAGCTCCTGGAAAAAGCTTCTCGGAAGCCTTCTCAAGTCGAAGGTGAACCTATACGGCATAGGGATCCTCCGCTCGGCCCAAGCGAGGTAAACGAGTTATCAGAGTTAAGTCTTTCTAGTAAAGATCCAGGGCCGGAATAAAATCCAAAAATACAAGTGATGTCACTTGCTGGAAGAGTTTTGATGAGCAGGGCGTTGGAGCTCATTCGAGCGCATCAGCGATATAGGTCTAAGACCCTGAACATGATCCCGAGCGAAAACGTGCAGAGCCCAAGAGTCCTAAAAGCGCTCGCAACCGATCTCGCTGGAAGATACTCTTACAGGCCGCGGTACTATGGTGGAACCAAGTATATCGATGAGCTGTGGAGCTACGCGGAGGAGAAGGCGAAGGAGCTCTTCAAAGCCGACTACGTCTGCGTCGAACCCCTCTCTGGCCACATAGCGGCCCTACTTACCTACATAACCTTCGCGAAAGACGGTAAGCTAGCGGCGCTTCCACCCGAGCTCGGCGGATATCCTGGAAACGCGTCGGACAAGCTTCCAGACGCATTGAACTTGGAGATGGTTTATCTTCCTGGAGATGGGGAGAGTTTGCTTCCGGATGTTGATAAATCTGTCGAGGTGTTGGAGAGGGAGAGGCCCAAGCTCGTCGTCTTGGGAGGGAGCTTCATGCTCTTTCCGCATCCCGTAAGAGAGCTGGCCGAGGTGGTTCACGGATATGGTGGATTGCTCGCTTACGATGGATCTCATGTCTTGGGATTGATAGCTGGAGGCGTTTTCCAGGACCCGTTGAGGGAGGGAGCCGACATACTCTTCGCGTCCACTCACAAGACTTTCCCAGGCCCTCAGGGCGGCATAATCCTGACCAACGACGAGGAGATATACAGGAAGCTTTACGCCAACGTCTTCCACAAGATAGCCGACAACGTTCACTTCAACAGGATAGCAGCTCTCGCCGTAAGCATCGAGGAGTTCTCGAGATATGGCCGGAGATACGCCGAGAAGATAATAGCGAATGCCAAAGAATTGGCCAGGAACCTCGACGCCCTCGGAGTCTCCCTGAAAGGCAAAGCCCGCGGGTTCACGGAATCGCATCAAGCGATCCTAGATTTTCCCGATGAGGGTAAGCGAATGGAGCTCAGGGATAGGTTGGAGGAGTGCGGGATAATAACGGATGGCGATCTGAGGCTTGGGACCTCGGAGGTCACGCGGAGGGGGATGGGGAAGCGGGAAATGGCCAAGATCGCGAAGCTCGTAAAGAGAGCGCTCGACGGAGAAGACCCGAAAACCGTGAAGAAAGACGTTCAGAAGCTTCTCAGGAGATTCCGGAAGCTGAGGTACTGCTAACCCGCCCCGAGAATTACCAACGTAAATACATGAGTATTTGCCGCTGCACGGGGCCGGGAGACCACTAAAATACTTCTCCTCGCGAGGTATCATGAAAAGCTAAAAGCGCTTTGGAGGCGGTTCTCCGTGAAGGAATTGAGGAAGAGATTAGAGGAGGCTGAGAGCCTCGGAGAAATATTCAAGGTCGTTAAGAAAGCAGTCCAAGAGGTTTTAGGTGTGAGACGGGCCGGGCTCCAGCTCGCCTTAACCGATCTCCCAGACAAGGTGAAAGCGCTTCACAAGCTCGGAACGAACCTCATAATTATGAACAAGAAAACCGTCAGCTCGCTTCTCAGCTCGCGTAAGCCTAGGCTGGAAGTGAACGCCTACATATTCTCGATCCTCCTCCACGAGTACATCAAGAGCTTCGGGGTTCTCGACGACGAGGAAGTGAGAGCGCTCTCACTAAAAGTATTGAGGGAAACGCTTGGAGAGGACGAGGCATATGAGATGGCTTTCAGGGAGATAGCCGAGTATCCCCCGGAGCTCGGAGAAGAGGAATTGAACTACAGGCTCGACGGGAAATTCGAGCTCGTCGAAGACTTCGATCTAGATAACACGCATTACATAGGATGAGCTCTCTGAGGAAAAGTCTATTTTCATTATCTTTCTCTAAGAAGGGTGAAGGAGGAGGTTGAGCCGGGAAATTTTATCCAGTAAATTCGCTGGATCGATGCTTGCTTCAGCTCTCGGAGACGCGCTTGGGGCGAGCTTTTATCGGTGGAACAGGGATGAGCTTAGGTACACGGATGACAGCGCGATGGCGCTCGCGATAGCCGAGCACCTAATAGAGCTCGGAGGCAGAATCGACTCGGAGAAGCTCGCGTGGAAGTTCGTGGAGACCTATGAGAAAGAGCCGTGGAGGGGATATGGGCCCGGACCGCCGAGAATCTTCAAGCTCATAAAGCGCGGCATGGGGCCGCTTGAGCTCGATAAGAGGCTTTATCCCGGCGGATCCTATGGTAACGGCGCCGCGATGAGGATAGCGCCCGTCGGACTGTTCTTTTACGATGACTTTGATGAGCTTAGGCTCGCGGTCGTGGAAGCGTGTAAGCCGACTCATAACCATCCATTAGCGGTTGAGGGGGCGTTGTTGGAGGCGGCGAGCGTGGCAAGGGCGGTTAAGCTCGATCCGATGAAGGAAGTTGATAGATTCGATTTCATCGACTACTTGGAGTCCCTGACGTCGAGCGAGGTGTATCTGAGGAAGCTTAAGAGGCTCGGGGAGCTCTTGGAGGAGGAGCATTCGAGGAGGGAGGTCGTGAAAAACCTCGGAAACAGCGTCGAAGCATTCAACTCCGTTCCAACGGCGATCTACTGCTATCTCAGGGAGCAGGATCCCGTGAAGGCGATTCAGGCGGCGATAAACCTGAGAGGCGACATGGATACCATAGCGTGCATGGCGGCCGCGATAGCCGGAGCCCATAGAGGCTTGGAGGCGATTCCTGAACGCGATTTAGCGAGGCTTGAGAACGCTGCCTATATCAGGGGGCTGGCGGAGAGGTTGGTTGAGATAAAGCTCGGGGAGAGGCGTGGATGACGCTCATAGCGCATATAGCCGACGTCCACCTCGGCTACGCTCAGTACGGATTGGAGGAGCGTGAGGAAGACGTCTACGAGGCTTTCGAGGAGGCAGTCGAACTGATGAAGAAGGAGCACGTGGATATGCTGCTCATCGCGGGAGACCTATTCGACTCGCCTAAGCCTCCGATCAAAGCACTGATGAAGGCCAGGAAACTCTTAACCGATCTCAGAAACCGGGGAGTGGAGATATTCCATATACTGGGAGACCACGAGCTTCCGAGGAGGCTAAGCGAGCTTCCTCCAACCGCCCTCCTCAGCGACTCGTCGAGACACGTGGCCCTGAGAGTAACTGAGTCGAGTAATGGAATAGCGGTGACCGGGCTTGACCGCACTCCCCCGACGAGGATGAAGGAATCGCTTGAATCGCTCAAGAAGCTGACCGAGGAGATTAAGGAGAAGTACTCGAAGAGCATTTTACTCGCCCACGTCCCGGCTCATAGACCGGAGAAAGGCTTCGAGCTTCTCCCACCTGGATACGGATACTACGCGCTGGGCCACGAACACGAGAGAAAGGTTTTGTCGAAGGCGGGTGCGCCGGCGGCTTATCCGGGCTCGATGGAGATCCTCTCGTCCGCTGAGATCGATGCATGGGAGAGAAACGGCAAGGGATTTCTAATAGTCGATTATTCGAAAAGCGAGCCGCTGATCCATGAGGTGAACCTCAAATCAGTTAGACCTCAAAGGATGATCGAGGTGAAGACGAGTCTTTTAGACGACGCCATTCAAGACGCCTTGAACTGGACGGCATCGCTTCCTAAGAAACCAATAATCCACCTCAGGATATTGGGCGAAACCCTTGACAGAGCTTCGATCTCGAGAAAGCTTCAGGAAACCCTATCCGGCAAAGTCCTCTATTACAGGCATGAGTTCGTCGAGGAGGGCGGCGGAGAGGTGGAGGCCGAGAGTATTAGAGGGCTCGATGTGAGATCGATGATCCGGGAATACATGGCCCTTAGAGGGTTCGGGGAGGATGAGATCGAGCTCGCTCTGGAGATCTACGACGCTTACTTGGCGAGAGGAGCCGAGGAGGTGGAGAGAGTCATAGCCAGGAAGCTGGAGGAGAAGGTGAAGTGAGAATCCACGAGCTGAGGCTCAGGAACTTCATCTCCCATAAAGAGACCGTGATAGAGTTTCCATCAGGCCTAACGGCGATAATCGGGAGAAACGGAGCTGGAAAGACCTCGATACTCGACGCGATCTCCTACGCCCTCTTCAAAGAACACGGAAGGGGAAGGGATGAAAACCTGATAAACAGGAGGGCGAGAACGGCTGAGATCAAGCTCGTCTTCAGCTCCGGTGGCAGGAGATACGAGGTGACCTGGAGGCTTGAGAGGAAGAAGAGGGCCACCGCCGCTCTAAGAGACCTCGAGACCGGGGCCTTCATATTCAGGGATGTAGGGGAGCGGACTGCCATCCCGGAGATCGGGAAGAGGCTCGGGATGAGTAAGGAGATCTTCTTGAACGCCTCTTATGTGAGGCAAGGGGAGATCGCGAGGCTCCTGGAGGCCAGGCCTGCTGATAGGAAGGAGATAATCTCGAAGCTCCTAGGGGTCGAGGCGTTGGAGAAGATCTGGAGCGAGCTCAAAACGCCGATAAGAGCTCTCGAGGAGAAGAAGAAAGCCTTAGCCGAGGAGGCGGAGAAGCGGGGAGAGCTCGAGGAAAAACTGGGAGAGATCAGGTCCCAAGCCGAAGGCCTAAGC
>JAGGVM010000048.1 GCA_021157985.1 Nitrososphaerota archaeon
GATGTGAAGAAGGGTAGAGCGGTTTTAGCCGTGGTAGTCGTGGCCCTACTGGCCGCATCCTACGCAGCCGGATACATGTTAACCCATCCTCCCGCATTAGAGTCAGCTCCACGGATGATCCTGAAGCCCCTGGCGCTCGGATACAAGGCGGCTCCCGAGGCGGTCTCGATGACCTTGACGAAGACCATCACCACATCGCCGACGATCCAGCAGGCTGGAAGAATGATTGCGAGGACGGCCTCGATCGAGATGGAGTCCGATGACCCCGCCGACGCGGCGAACAAGATAGCCTACTTGGCCGAGTCCTACGGAGGATACGTGGCCTGGATGAGCGTCAGATCCGATGAAAAACCCTCAGCGTCGATAACCGTGAAGGTCCCGGAAAACAGCTTCTTCCAAGTATTAAGCGAGATAAGGAAAGTCGGAAAGGCCTTGAGAGAGGACGTGAACGCGAGGGACGTAACCGAGCAATACATCGACTTAGACGCGAGGCTGAGGAACCTCCGCGCCGAAGAGGCCTGGCTGCTCGAGGCCATGAACAAGGCCGAGAACGTGCAGGACTTGCTCATGATAGAGAAGGAGCTCTGGAGAGTGAGAGGCGAGATCGAGCGATTAGAAGCGCAGCTCAAGAACCTGAAGCGGATCGTGGAATACTCCTCGATAACGGTCTCGATAAAGACACCTCAGAAACCCAAGCCTCCTCCATCACCCTACCCCGAGCTCGACCTAACCCCCGCCTTAGTGGCGGCCGCGACCGCGCTCCTATACATCCTATACGGTTTGATCTTCATCGCTATAGTCGGCGCGCCGCTGGCCCTGATCGCCTACGCGGGATACCTCGTTTACAAGAGGGCCTCGAAGAAAGTTAAAACGTAAAACATTTACCCAAAATATTTTTTCGCGGCCTCCCTGACATCCCTAATGTATTCCCTATCCGTGTAAACCCTGATTATACCGTAGATCTTCGTCGTGAATTCGAGGAGAGGCGAAGTGTAATCGACGATCCTCAGCTCCCCGTTCACCTCGTCGTAGAACTGAACCCGCTCGTCTTTCCTGAAGGGGATCGGCGTGACGTAGGGCGTGTCTATCCAAACCTTTTCCCGGGGAACGTGGGCCATCGACGCGATCCTCTCCTCAACCTCACTCGAGCTCTCTAAAACCTCCTTCGGGAAGCTCTCGCTGACCCTGAGCTCGTAAGCGACCTTAGGAACAATCCTCCGCTCAAGCCTCTCTATCACCCACCTCGACTTATCGCTCCGCTTCATATCGCACCAGACAACGTAGTCGTCGAACGCGAGGTAATCCTCCACGCTCATGGATTCGAGGTCGGAGAACAAGCCGAGCAGCCTGGCGCCCGTGAGAAAGAGTATCTGAGCGCCTCTAACCGTGTGATGGAAATAGATGTTGATGAAGTTCTGGTAGCGGGCGAGGGCCATCTCCTCCACAGCCCCCACCGCGTTCACGTTCACTGCGAGCCTTCCATCGATCAGCCTGCTCCTCAAAATAATCCTCTTAACGTCTATCAATCCATACGGCGCACCCGTGAAATACGCATCCCTCATGAGGAAGTCGAGCTTATCCGCGTCCATGGGCCCGCTTATTATCGGAGACTCAACGGCCTTTCCCTCCAGCACGTTCAATACGTCCTTGACCTCGACGCCGCTCCGCTCAACGGCTTCCTGAAGCTCTTCATCCTCCCTGATTATCCTACGCGTCATATCTTCATGGCCTATTCCATGCTCCTCCAGGAGTGTCTCGAAGAGATGCGAGTAAGGCGCGTGGCCCAGGTCGTGGAGAAGCCCGGCGACCCTCAAAACCTCCTTCCTGTATTCATCGAGCCCCAGCATGTCCGCGAACTCTCCCGCGAGGTGCATGCATCCGAGTGAGTGGTCGAATCTGGTGTGCCTTGCGCCCGGGTAAACGAGGTAGACGAAGGGCAGCTGAGTTATTCTCCTAAGCCTTTGAACGGCGTAGGTGTCTATTATCTCGAGCTCTTCCTCGGAGACGCTGATGTACCCGTGGACCGGGTCCTTGATCAGCTTGAACCTCAAGCCGCGGAGAAGACGCATAGATCAGAATAAAATCTTTTTACAGCTTTCCCTCTAAGAAACTTTCAACGATCTCCGCGAGATCCGAGAAGACCTCATCGACCCCGCGCTCCGCGTCCACCCTGACGAGCTCACCTCGCTCCACGTATCCGAGATAGTTCTCCCTGACTTTTCTGAGAAAGTCGGCGCGCTCGAACCTGCTTCTCTTCCTCTTAATTCGCTTCAACCCCGTCTCCGGGGCCACGTCCAAGAGGATCGCGAGATCCGGTTTAACCGCGTATCTGTTCAGCTCCTCAACCCACTTCCTATCGCCCGTCGAAGCCGCTTGATAAGCGAGCGATGAATGGAGATACCTATCCGAGACGACTATGAATCCCTCCTCCAACAAGGGCTTAACGATCTTCTCTAGGTGAATCAGCCTATCAGCGGCGAAGAGCATCGCCTCAACCCTCGGATCCACGTTCCTCCTCCCCGCCATGGCCTTCAAGATCCTGCCCACCTCGCTTCCCGTAGGCTCCGCCGTGTAA
>JAGGVM010000090.1 GCA_021157985.1 Nitrososphaerota archaeon
ATCATGCTCCTAGACCTTAATTCCATGATCCTCCTTTACGCTGCTATTGGCGGCGGATACTTGGCTTGGATGATCCTCAAGCCTAAGCCTAATGCCGTCGTATTAGAAAAGATCGGGGAGAACTTCTATCTCTCGAAAGCTTTCCACAACGAGAACTATCTCCAGCATAGGCGGGCAACTTACCCGATTCCAAGCACCTATAACTATTGGGTTCTACTCGGAAGAGGATTTATCCGATTCAGACTTAGATGGGTGAGGTTCTTCTACATTCACGATAGCGTTTTATCGAAAATAGAAGAGGAGAGAAAGGGAGAGAATGAGGAAGTTATAGAAGCTAAGCCTGCCATTAATCAGCAGCTTATGAGCCGGTTCATCAGTAGCCAGACCTTGGAGAAACTGCTTAGAGGCCTTACTATTCCTAAGACTACGTTGTTGTTCAATTTCTTGGCTGGAACCGGGGTAGGGGTTATGTTAGGCGTCATGCTGGCGAGGTGGTTAGTGATATGAGTGAAGAGGATGAGCTTGGTAGTCTCCTAGTAGCCCTTGACTATCTGGCTAGGCCTACTGAAACTAATAGCCTATTCACGGTAGCTGATTTAGATACCCGGACAATAGTAGCGGCTGCAACCCTCCTAACCCTCGCTAAGGAGCTAGGCGATAAAACCCTTGAGGAATTCGTCAAGAACCTATTAGCCCTATCCAGATCCAAGAAGCGGAGGGGAGCCAAGGAGCTTATCAACCTATTCAAGGCGGCTAGAACTAAGACCTATATCTCAACCATGCTGACCCGGAGCAAGCGGATAATGGTCGGAGAACATGCTGAGCCAGAGGAGTAACCATATTTTGATGTTACAGGTGTAACATTTCGGAGGTGGGAAAGGTGCTGGTTTTAAGTAAGTTGATTGAGGCTAATCATTATCGTAATCAGTTCGGGTTATTCGTGGTTTATGGTCAGCAGGGGATAGGTAAGAGCGTCTATACGATTCTGGCTCTTAAGGAGCTTGGCTTGGATTGGAAAACGCACCTGTATTTTAGGCCTGAGGAGTTCTTGGGTAGAATTAGGGAGGCTTATTATAGGCAGCAGAAGCTTAAGGTCTTAGCGATAGATGATGCCGGTTTTGGGTTATTCGCTTATAATTGGAATAAGCCGTTTGTCAAGGCTTTCGTGAAATTCCTTAACGTTGCTAGAACCGTTATGAGCAATATCATCCTAACGACTCCTAACCCCTCTATGCTTGTTAAGAAGATAACGGCTTTAGACGCCATATTCATCAAGGTCATGCGTGATGGATCGCCTTCTAAGGATGGGATTTATCGGAGGCTGGCTAAGGGCTACCGCAACATAATGCTGCCCTCAGGCTCACGGATGGTTAAGCTAGTATTCGAAGACCGGTTTAAGGCATATCTGCCAGATGATGAATTCCAAGAATATCAAGAATATCGCTATGGCTACGTAGGCGATTCCGTTGACGAACTATTTAGAACCCTACCCTCCCTATATACAGACGTAAGTAATAATACTATACGGGAAAGAGGCGTTACTGGAGACAGTAACGCTTAAGGAGAGCGTGGCCATGAGCAGTAACGTGACAGGACTCCTAACCGAGTGGGAGCGTAAAACCCTACTAGACAAACTCCACGGAATAAAAGTTAAACCCGAACACCTCCGAGCCGTAAAATACCGGGTCAAAAACGCCTAGAACAAGCCTACAAAGACCTCCAACTAATCAGAACAATATGGCCAGAACTCATAACAGAAACAACAGAAATGGTGCGGCCGGCGGGATTTGAACCCGCGACCGCTGGCTCGGAAGGCCAGCGTCCTTCCAGGCTAGACGACGGCCGCTCGTTTTTCTCTTTTTGAAGCCGGTATTTTTGCTTTTAGGATTCGCGGGGTATTAGCTGGGGCTTTTCGGGGGATTTCCACTTTCGGGGAAGTCTCTTAGATAAATTAAGTGGTCTTCGGGTTATTGGGTTGGGATGTCGGCGCGGATCGTTGCGGACGAGTTCAGGCAAATGCTTAGGAGGGTTGAGGTCGGGTTTGAGAACTCCTTGGACGAGGTGTCGATGCTCAGGGATGTTCAGAAGCTCTCCCTGCCCTCCGGGGTCATCGAGGGGATTAAGGCGGGGACGAATCTGAGGATTTATAGGTGGATAGCCAGGAAACTAATCGAGAAAGATCTAGCGAAGCCCGTTGAAGACGTGCTCGATATCAAGTCGATCCTCCAGCTCAGGTGGAAGGAGAGAAATAGCCCGGCCGAGCTTCAGCCTCTCCCCAAGTACTTCTATCTAAGGGCTAGGGAAAGCCTTCGAAGAAAGGATTCCGAAATAGCTCCCCATCTGAAGGACATTTACTCTCTGAGGCTCACGAAGATAATGAACCTGGTTTCCAAGCGCGTTCCCGAGTCGGCTGTCGGCAACCTGACCGAGGAGGAGAAGGTTCTCTACGAATGCCTCCTGAGCGTGGTCGATGCGTGGTACGACTTCATCGAGGGAGGTGATGAAAAGTGAGCGTCGAGCCCGAGATCGAGGAAGCATTGACGAACTTCTTCAAGCAGGAGAAGTATCGAGCGCTCATAGCCAACGCCGCCGCTCAGAGAAAGCAGTCTATCCTCGTAGACCACAGCGACCTAATCTCCTTCGATGAAAAGCTCAGCCACCTGATAGTCGAGGAGCCGACGAAATACCTGCCGGCGCTCGACAAAGCCGCCTACAGACAGCTTCAAGTCGAGGACCCCGAATACGCTTCGACGGTCACGGAGTTCAAGGCGAGGATCTTCAACCTCCCGGACAGGATCCCGATACGGGATATCCGGGCCGCGCATCTCCGGAAGCTCATATCGATTGACGGCATAATGGTAAGGGCCAGCGCGATCAGACCTCTCCTGAAAGTCGCGACCTTCAGGTGCATGAACTGCGGAGCGAAGTATAGGATCCCGCAGGACTCGCCGAGGATAACTCCTCCGGATAGGTGTCCTAGATGCAGGAAGACTAAATTCGAGCTGATCCCCGAGGAGAGCGAGTATATAGACTTCCAGCTCGTGGGGATTCAGGAGAAGCCCGAAGACCTCCCCCCAGGCCAGCTTCCCAGGATAATAGACGTGGGATTGAAGGGAGATATAGTTGACCTGGCCAGGCCGGGGGATAGGGTTATCGTTACAGGAATTCTGCAGGCTATCCAAGATCGGGGACCCGATTCTCTGAGGAAGACCTCGAAGATGTACCTCGAGGCCGTGAGCATAGAGACTGCGAGCAAGGAGCCGGAGACCCTCGTCATAACGCCCGAAGAAGAGAAGATGTTCAAGGAGATGGCGAAGGATCCTGAGATCCATAAGAAGCTCGTCGAATCCATCGCGCCGAGCATCCACGGCCTTGAACACGTCAAGAAAGCCGTCATGCTCCTACTCTTCGGAGGAAAATCGAAACAGTATCCCGATGGAACGAAGGTGAGAGGAGATATCCACGTCCTCCTCGTCGGAGACCCGGGAACTGGGAAGAGCCAACTGCTGAAATACGTGGCGGCTATGGCGCCTAGAGGGGTCTATACTTCTGGGAGGGGTTCTACTGCGGCTGGGTTGACCGCGGCGGTGGTCAGGGATAAGACCGGTGGAATGATGCTTGAGGCAGGCGCCCTAGTTCTAGCGGATATGGGGGTGGCCTGCATAGATGAGATCGATAAGATGAGACCTGAGGACAGGGTCGCCATCCACGAGGCCATGGCCCAGCAGACGATAAGCATAGCTAAGGGAGGAATAGTCGCGACCCTCAACGCGAGGACCTCGATCCTGGCCGCGGCCAACCCGGTTCTAGGCAGATACGACCCGTATAGGAGCTTCACCGATAACGTCGATCTCCCGATAACGATTCTCTCGAGATTCGACTTGATCTTCGTTCTCCGAGACGAGCCCGACCCGGGTAGAGATGAGAAGCTCGCCGAGCACATCCTAGGACTTCAATCGAGATCCGTGGCCGTCACCGCTCCACCTATAAAGCCCGAGATCCTCAGGAAGTATATCGCTTATGCGAAGCGCGTTCAGCCCGAGCTCACCCCCGCGGCGGCCAAGCTCATAAAGCAGTTCTACCTTCAGATGAGATCCATTTATCAGCAGACCTCAACCGTCGCAATAACTGCGAGGCAGCTTGAATCCCTGATAAGGCTCGCGGAAGCGAGGGCCAGGGCGGCTCTAAGAGACTACGTAACCGAGGAGGACGTGCTCGACGTGATCGACCTGATGAAGCGGAGTCTCGCCGAGGTCGGAATAGATGTCGAGACCGGTAAGCCGGATATAGATGTGATCCTCACGGGAAAGCCTAAGAGCATGAGAGACAAGTTCGTAATCCTCTTGGACACGATCCGGGAGTTCCAGGAGGAGAAGGGATACGCTGAGGACGAGGAGATAAGGGAGGCGCTTAGGGAGAAGGGGCTATCGGACGCCGAGATAGGGAAGCTGCTCAGCAGGCTTCTCTCCGATGGAAAGATCTTTAGCCCGAAGCCCGGAGTCTATAGGCTGACCTAGCGAGGCGTGGAGTCGAGACCTTGCTCGTCGACGAGCTGCCGGTCCCAGAGTTCATGAAGAAGAACCTGAGGGAAGCGGGGATAATCGAGCTTTACCCGCCTCAAGTGAAAGCAATCCAGGCGGGGGTGCTGGATGGAAAGAACATAGTGCTCGCGACGCCGACCGCGTCCGGGAAAACGCTCGTCGCCCTCCTCGCGGCGTCCCTCCACCTGGCCAGGGGCGGGAAAGTTCTCTACCTCGTCCCCCTCAGGGCTCTCGCATCAGAGAAGATAGAAGATTGTAGGCGTTTTCTCTCTAAGGGATCCGGGTTCCGCGCCGCGATCTCCACGGGAGACTACGACTCGACCGATCCATGGCTCGCCGACTACGACGTCATAGTCTCCACGAATGAAAAAGCCGACAGCCTGCTGAGGCATAGAGCTCCTTGGATGGATGATCTCAGCCTCGTCATACTCGATGAGCTCCACTTGCTCGGAGATCAAGATAGAGGGCCGACCCTCGAGATGGTTGTGACGAAGCTTAGGAGAAGGCTTCACGACGTCCAGATAATAGGGTTAAGCGCGACGATAAGCAACGCGGAGGAGATAGCGGAATGGTTGGATGCGAGGCCGGTGATCTCGGAGTGGAGGCCGGTCCCCCTGAAGGAAGGCGTTCTAATGGGAAATAAGATAGAGTTCGCGGATGGAGAGGTGAAGAGGCTTGAGGACCTGCATGAAAACGTGATAGTGAACGCCGTCTTGAACACGGTGACCGAGGGAGGCCAAGCCTTGGTCTTCGCCCTAACGAGGCGGAGGGCCGAGCAATACGCGGCCAAGATAGCGAAAGCCTTCAACGAGAGAATCGACCTCCTCGCGCCGGCCGAGCGGGAAAAGCTCGAGGAATACTCTGAGAAAGTATTGGCCTCGGATAGGAGCAGCTTCTCCGAGAACCTCGCGAACATGATCGCGGCGGGCGCGGCCTTTCACCACGCAGGGCTCTCACACAACCATAGATCAATAATCGAGGAAGCATTCAGGAAAAAGATCTTAAAAGCCATAGCGGCGACCCCGACCCTCGCCGCAGGAGTAAACCTCCCGGCCAGGCTCGTCCTATTAACAGAGCTCAGGAGATATCAGGTGGGATATGGATCGCAAGCGATCCCCGTTCTCGAGTATAAGCAGTTTTGCGGGAGGGCTGGGAGACCGGGATTCGACGAGGTAGGCTACGCGGTGACCGTGGCCAGGAGAAGATCCGATAAGGAGTATATTTTCAAGAGGTATGTTTTCGGGCAGCCTGAGAGGATAAGATCGGAGCTCGCATCCGAGAAGCACCTGAGAACCCACGTCCTAGCCACCATAGCGTCGGAGGAGGCGGAAGACTTGGACGAGCTCATGGACTTCTTCAACGGCACGTTTCTAGCCCATCTCTACGGGGTTCAAGTGATTGAAGGGCTGATAATGGATACCCTGGAGTTTCTGAGAAACGCGGAGTTCATCGAGATCTCTGGAGACGACGTTAAAGCGACGCCGCTCGGCAGAAGGGTCTCCCAGCTCTACATCGATCCCTTAACCGCGGTGAAGCTTCTCGAGATATTCAGGGAAGCCGAGCGAGCATCGACGTTCGGATTGATCCACGCAATAGCGCTCACCCCGGACGTGCCCACGATCCCGATGAAAAAGTTCTCGGAAAAGCTTCTCGAGGAAGAGATAGAGGTCAGGCGAGACGGGTTAATGGCCCCGCTTCCCGACCCGGAGGAAGAAGCCTACGATGAATACCTCGACGCCGTCAGGATCTCGCTCGTCCTAGAGGCATGGATAAACGAGGTTTCCGAGCCTGAGATCTATGAGCGCTTTGGGGTTCAACCTGGAGATCTAGCCGGGTTGAGGGAGAAGGCGAGCTGGATAGCCTACGCCGCCTCCCAGATAGCGAAGGTCGCGGGCTTTAGGCAGTTCGTGAAACCCTTCAGCGTTCTCAGCGAGCGAATACGGCATGGAGTAAGAGACGAGCTGCTTCCGCTCGTCAGGCTTAGGGGGGTTGGAAGAGTCCGGGCGAGAGCGCTTTACCAAGCCGGATACACCTCCCTCGAGAAGCTGAGAGAAGCCTCGGACGAAGAGCTCATGAGAATTCCCGGGATAGGGCCCTCGACGATAAAGATGATAAAGGAACAGCTCTAGCGGAAGTATTCCCGGTAGAAATCGTAGATGGCGCGTTCCTGCTGGATCTCGATCGAGCCGGGTCTCAGCTTTCTCACCTTCTCTATCGCTTCCGCAGGTTTCAATCTCTCTTTGGCCACGAAGTAGGCGGCTAGAACGGTTCCAGTCCTTCCGAGGCCGGCGGCGCAGTGGACGAGGACTCGCTCACCCTTAGAAATAGAATCCATAATCGCGTCAACGGCTTTCTTGAGCACATATGGCTCAGGCGCTGAGTGATCCTCAATGGGTACGTGGATATATTTCACCCCGGCTTTCTCGATCCAATCCTGAGGGACAGGCGCCTCGGTAAGCGAGATTATCACGTCAATCCCCTGGCTTCGGATCCACTTAACTTGCTCCAGGGTCATGGGCCTACCGGAAGCCGCGACCACCGCATCCACCCAGCTAAACCTAACGGGCTTATCTGATATCAGAGCCCAAACCCTCCGACAGAGATCTCCAAGTAAGCTCACCGAGGATACGGGAATTTATCGCAATATTTAACCTACAACCCTCGCGGCGAAAATCCAAAAATTATAGCAGGGAAGATGAATCAATATGAAGCTTGTAGCAGGGCCTGCCTCCACTTATCTAGCGGAGAAGATCGCGGATAAAACCGGTTTAGAGATCATCAAGCTCGAGCACAAAATCTTCCCCGATGGAGAAAGCTATCTAAGATTCCCTGAAGAGATCGAGGGAGAAGACCTCGTAGTAATTCAGGGAACGCATCCCCCTCAGGACCGACACCTAATCCAGGCGTACTTGATAGCCGAGACGGCTCTAGATCTGGGAGCGGGCTCCGTCACCCTCGTCTCCCCATATCTCGCTTATGCTAGGCAAGATAAGAGATTTAGACCAGGTGAGCCGATAAGCATTCTATCGGTTTTGAAGCTGTTGAATTCGGCTGGATACGGGAAAATCTACACGGTGAATATTCATTCTCCTTGGATAGCCGAGAAGTCTCCGATGCCGTTGATAGACCTGCACGCGGAGAAAGCGTTAGCAGATTATCTCAAGGAGCTGAAGCGCGAATACAGCCACGTCGTGTCGGTTGGGAAGAAAGGTGAGAAGATGGCGGGCATGGTCGCGGATGAGCTGGGAGCAGACTATCTCGCGGCGAAGTCGAGTAGAGATAGAGTGACGGGGAAAGTATCTGTGGAGCTGGAGGCATCCCGCGGACTCGGAAAGGTGCTGATCGTCGACGACATAATCAGCACGGGCGGAACTATGGTCAAGGTGATTAAGGCCGTGAGGAAACTTGGAGCAGAAGAAGTCGACGTAGCATGCATCCACGGTTTAATGGCCGGAAACGCCGTCGAGAAAATAATCTCCGCCGGCGCTAGGGAGATCATCTCCTCGGACACTATACCAAGCGATTATTCTAAGTATTCCGTCGCAGGGGTGATAGCCGAGGCGTTGATGCGGGGAAAATGAGCAGAGAGACCTACTTCTTCCTCCTCTCAGGAGAATATGAGGGACTTCCAGCCGCCGAGCTTCGGTCAACCCTCAGGATACTGGATCCCGACTGCGAGTTTCTCTATGTTGCATCAGGAAGAGTTGCCGCGGCTAAGACCGTTGAGAAGACGGCGAGGGAAGCGGTCATTAGAGCGGCGTTCACCAAGCTTTCCGGGAAACTTGTTATCGAGGTGCCAACTGATGAAAAAGCGATTTTGAACAGCGTCGGAGAAGACGTGCTGCGAGCTATTTTCCCGCGCGGCGCTAAAACCTTCATGGTGAGAGGTAAGCGCATTCAAGGCGTCGAAGTGAATATGCCGAGACTCGAGAGAATCATCGGCGCTAAGGTCTTAGAGAAGATGCCCTGGCTCAAGGTGAGCCTAACGAAGCCGGACGTAACGGTTTTCATCCTTTCCTCCAGAGAGAAAACGTTCATAGGGCCTCTCGTCGCGGTGAAGCCGAGGAAGTTCTTCGCGGATAGGATAGCGGGTAGAAGACCTTTCTCCCTCCCCTCCGCTATGCAGCCCGACTTCTCTAGAGCTATGGTGAACCTAGCCGAGGTAAGCTTCGAAGGCAGAATTCTCGACCCCTTCGCGGGCACAGGTGGAATACTCATCGAGGCCGGTTTAATGGAATACATGGTTTACGGCGTCGAGTTCAAGGATTGGATAGCCAGGGGAGGATTGAGGAACCTGGAGAGATATATTCCGGGAAGAAAAGACGTCATCGTGGGTGATGCGCGGGCTTTAATGTTCAGGGAGGAATGCTTCGACGCTATAGTGACCGATCCGCCTTATGGGAGATCCACGACCGTTCCCGACGAATCAATATCCACGCTTTTATCCAAGTTCTTTCAGGAGGGAACGCGCGTTCTGAAGAAGAAGGGTAGAATCGTTCTCGCCGTTCCAGCGGACATCGACTTAAAGGAAATAGCTTCAAAGCATGGGTTGAGGATCGTGGAGGAGCATACTGCGAGGGTTCACGGAAGCCTCACGCGGAGAGTGGTGGTGCTGGAGAAATGACCATCATGAAGATAACTTTTCTCGGGACGAGCGGAGGAATACCGAGCATTAGTAGATCGCTTCCATCAATCGCCGTGAACTTCTCCGGGGAATTAATATTATTCGACTGCGGCGAGGGAACCCAGCGTCAAATGATGAAAGCGGGAACGGGGTTCAAGCGCGAGATGGTGATCCTCCTAACCCACCTCCACGGCGACCACATCCTCGGGCTCCCCGGCCTCATCTACACCCTATCAATGCTCGATAGAAAGCATCCCCTAAAAATAGTCGGGCCGCCCGGCACTAGGAAATTCGTCGAATCGATTCTGGAGATAAGGTTTGGGAGAATAAACTATGATCTGCTCGTTAAAGAAGTATGGGAAGGAAAGGTATACGAGTCAAGAGATTACGTCATCGAGGCGGTTGAGGCGGATCACAGCGTCCCCGCTCTCGCTTACAGGCTGAGAGAAAAGGATAGGCCTGGAAAGATGAAGGTCGAATTCCTCGAGGAGATCGGAGTTCCGAAGGGACCGCTCTGGGGAAAGCTGCAGAAAGGGGAGGAGATAGTTTTCGAGGGAAGGGTGATAAAGCCCGAGGAAGCCGTTGGCCCTCCGAGGCCCGGCCGTAGAATCGTGTACACGGGAGATACGAGGCCTTCGCGCAAAATTGCGGAATTCGCGCGGAACGCGGATGTACTGATCCATGACGCGACCTTTGGGTCGGATCTTGAGGAGGAAGCGAGTGAAGAAGGTCATTCAACGGCTAGGCAGGCAGCGGAGATCGCGCTCAAAGCAGGCGTAAAGAGGCTTTACTTATTTCACATCAGCCCGAGATACGAAGGAAACGAGGAAAAGCTTCTCGAAGAAGCCAGGGGGATCTTTCCCGAATCTTACCTGGCTGAAGACCTCTTAACATATGAGGTTCCTTTAAGGAGCTGAACGCTCCGTAAGCCACTCGATCACCTCCTCGAGCTCACTCGACTTTATCGTGACCTTTATCGGCGGGAGGGGAGACTCGATAAAGGGCTCCGCGAAAGAGACCTTACCCGCATAAGCCGCCTCCTTATTGAGGTAGAACGTTAACTCATCTCCGGTCACTGACTCCTTCAGGATCCTCCTCGCCGCCGCCCTTATCCTCCGCTCCTTCAGCAACCGCTTTAAAGTCTCCAGAGACTCCAAGCTCGTGCTCGACCCCTCTACGACGGCGGAATCGTCAAGCCACCGGATCTGGGAGTTGATCTTCGGGAAGATCTTCTCAACGGCTTCGACAACTTTCTCCGGGCTCTCCGTGGGATATACCTCGGCTTCCACTCTAACCACGAGCTCGACCATTCTCGCTAAGACCCGGAAAACGGGAAAGATAAGGATTGATTAGGCCTGCGGTCGGGAGCGTTGAAGCGTATGGCCAGGCGGCCGGCGGCGGGCTTTAAAGCCCCTTGAAAGAGGTGCTGGAGACTTCGTTAATGGAATAGAGATGGTTCGAGAAACGGATCAGAATATATCCTTTTAAAGCAGTTGATAGTACATTATTCGAAGGAAGTAGGTAAAAGAATGAGCAGTCCGAGTATAAGGTTTGCGTGGTTCTCTCCGGCCGTGTTGGGGCTCTTTCTCGCTCCGCCGTTGGCGGCCGCGTCGGTTGCCGGCGCTTATACGGTCGTAATCCCGCTCCATAACAAGAGGGACACCGTTAGGGCTTCGGTTCTCTCGGCCCTGAACCAGACGAAAAAGCCCTATGAGATCATAGTAGTCGATGATAAATCGCTCGACAACTCGCTTGACGGGCTCAAGGGGCTTGAAAACAAGGTAACGCTGATCCGGAACGAGGAGAACTTGGGGAAAGCGGCCAGCATTGAGAAAGCCTTGGAAAAGGTCTCGACCCCCTACGTATTGGTCTTGGATGCCGACACGGTCTTGGATGAACGATTCGCACACGAGGTCATGCGGGGATTTCACAACGATAAAGTTCAGGGAGCAACTGGAACCGTTCTACCATTAGATCAGAAAACGAGAACCCAGAACGCGAGGCTCGTCGAATACCTCCTCGGGG
>JAGGVM010000068.1 GCA_021157985.1 Nitrososphaerota archaeon
CGACGCCTCCTCCAAGATCTTCTTCGCCTCCTCGCTCAGCTCAGGTGAAACATTACCCGAGCTCGGAACATATCCGATATTTATCGAGAATTCCTCAACGGAGTTTATCAGCTCTCTGAGCTTATCCGATACGTTCGGAGCGATCCCGGAGACCTCGTCGCTCGCGGCTCCTAAAACGTCTCTGAGCGGCCCCATAACCGCCGCGGCATTTTTGAGATCTCCTACGGCCTCAAGCCTATAGATGACTCCTTCTAGGAGGAGGCTCGCGTGAGTGAGCTTTCGGAGCATTTTCCTGAGCTCGGCGAGTTCTTCGGCGTACATCGCCGCCTTCGCCTTATCCTTCTCCATATGCGCTTTAACAACCTGCTCGAATAGCTCCTTATATCTCGACTCCATATCTCTCAGCCTCGTCGACAGCTTCATCCTGATGAACTGAAGCCTCCCGACTATGTCTTCAACGCTCGCGATCTCGGGCCCTCTCCTCTCCTCCCTCTTCCAGAACCTTATCTGCACGCCGCACCACGTGTAAACGCATTAGAAATAAATTCCCTAAAGCCTTGAGACTTCATATGCCGCGGGAGGATTCCGTGAAAATACCCTGGGAACACCCGGCCCGTGGAAAGATTCTTTAAAATCTTCTCCGAGGTGAGGCTGAGGCTTGTCATCGCTTCAGAGCTTGGCCGCAGCAGTTCTCTACATTCTCCCGGCATACGTGGCGAACGGCTCACCCGTGGTAGGAGTCAAGCTGATCGGGAGAAAAACTCCGATAGACCGCGGGGCTCGAGCATGGGATGGAAGACGCGTCCTCGGCGATGGAAAGACTTTCGAAGGACTTATCATCGGATTGACGATGGGAACCCTAACCGGAATAGCGATCTCATCGATAATTTCACCGTCTCTATACAGATCCCTCATCGAACCATTTCTCCTGAGCCTGGGAGCCATGCTGGGAGACATCCTCGGATCATTCATCAAGAGAAGACTCGGCCTGCAAAGAGGTCAACCCGCTCCGCCGATGGATCAACTCGGCTTCGCGGTTTTCGCGCTTCTCCTCGCTTTCTCTTTATACGGAGTACCGGCTTGGGCCGACCTACTGACCATAATCGCTTTATTGACCGTTACCGCTTTTCTCCACGTCGGAACGAATTTCCTCGCTTATCTCGTCGGGTTGAAGCCGGAGCCCTACTAGTGTATTCCGGCGCGGCTCGCGAGCAGCAGGAACAAGACTATGAAGATCACGGCGTAGATGAGCAGGAATATGTTCTTCATCCGCTTTTCCCTTCTCTGTGCTTCCTCGTATATCTTCCTGCATCGCTCTGAGCAGAACTCCTGACCCGGAGGTATTGCTTTTCCGCAGACCTTGCAATGCCTGTGGTCAACTATCTTTAGTTTCCGCTCTTTCTTCCCGCTCAACGTGATTCAACCTAGTTTCTCGGCAATTTATATTTAATAGCTTTCCGAGTCTTAGCTTTAAATGATCGTCTCAGGCTTTTCTTGCTCAGATTGAGCAGGGATGACGCTGCGTCCTTGGTATTGACGACTCTCCCGCTTACCGCGGCTTATCTCCTGATGAACTTCAGCATGCTTCTCTGGTATTCGCTCTTCGGAAAATATCTCGTGGTCGACTTGGGTTTCAGCGGAGACGAGCTCGGAACGGCGATAATGCTCTATAACATGTTCTACGCTATCTCGGCTCTTCCCAGCGGAAAAATATCGGACTTAGTGGATATCAGGAAGGTCTTGGCCACGGGCGCGGCGGTGTATGCGATGGGAATCCTCATGATGAGCTTGACGAGGAGCTTCTGGCTCCTGGCTATGGCGTGCGCCGTAACCGGGCTTGGAGAAGGAATCTTCTTCACATCCGGGACCGTTTACTCCGTCAGGCGCGGTGGCGTCAGCCGGGTAGGCTTGACCTATGGAATCGTCTTCTCGAGCGGGTTACTCGGACAAGTTCTCGGAGCGCTAACGAGCGGGTACGTCAAAGAATATTTTGGGGCGAAAGCGATGTTCGCTGCGAGCTCTCTTCTCGCGGCCTCCGCGCTGCCGTTAGTCTTGTTTCTAAGGGATTTTCAGGCTCCATCTAGGTCTAGGAGAAGCTCGATAGGCTTGGTAGAGTTGCTCAGGGAGCACCGTGGTTTCAGGATTCTGGCTATAGGCTTGATATTCCATAGCCTCGGATATAATATGATCGCCCCATTCTTCTCCGTCCACGCGGGTGAAATCGGGTTAGCGGATAAGGAAATAGGGGTAGTGAACTTCACCTGGCTTCTCTCGATGATGCTTACCGCCTTCTTCTGGAGCATGCTCGCCGATCGGATAAAAAGCAAGCTGATCTTAGCTTCTCACATAGCCCTCTCCTCGCTTGTCTGGATCAGCTATGCCTACTCGAAAAACTACGTAATGCTCGTTCAGTCCGCTGTCGCTTTAGGGCTTGTGGGGGCGATGGACATGCCCGCGAGGAGGAAGCTCGTCGCCGAGCTGGAGAGCGGGGAGGGGCTCGGAACCATGATCGGCTCCTTGGATCTAATCACTATGACTTTTTCGATTCCGGCTTCGATAATCGGAGGAGTGCTATATGAATGGACTAATATACCGATTCTCTTCTTAGCGGCTTCGCTCGTGAACTTTATCGGGGTGCCGTTGGTTTTCGAGGTAGGTGACCGGGTTCGAGGTTCATCCTCTGTCGATTAATCTCTTGTTTTCTTGAACGAGCTTCCAGATCTTGTCGTTTACGTGGTGAATGTTCTCCGCGATCTTCCCTTTCTCCATGGAAACGCATTCACCCCGGCTTTTCAAGGCGACCGCTATCGCCAAAGGCTTAAAATGCCTTTCATCTCTAACGACCACTATCTCCCCTTCATCGAATTCTCCCTCGAACTTCCTGACGCCGGGCCTCATGACATCGGCTCCCCTCGCTATATACGGGACGGCTCCCATATCGACCACAAGAGCTGGAACCTTCTCCAAAACCTCTCTATTGTATTCTTCGTGAATCGTCGGGAAAATCGCCCCCTCTTTCTCGCATATCAGCAATCCGTCAAGCCTGTAGATCGTGAATTCATCTCCCTCGATTTTGAGAGCCCGCTTAGGCTTCTCAAGGCTTAAGCTCTTCCCCCAACTAAGCTCCCTAAGCTTCTTAACGAGCTTAGCTGAGTCCTTCTTACTCAGATAATTCATCCTCAACTCCGATCCCACCCCGAGAGGATCTCTAAAGCCTCATCTAATCCCTTTATCCTCTTGACGTAGCGATCTTCATTTACGTTCTTATTCCACGGCTGATCATAAAGCAGGAGGAGCTTTCTTCTTAGGATGCATCCGTCGGCGAGGAGCGGGGAGTCGTCGATGAAGACGTCGTAGTCGAGCTTCGGCTTCACCCTGCTGCTCCTGATCCAAACGTATTCGTCGTAAAGTATTCCGTGATGTTCGAGCCATTCGAGAACGTATTTCTCCGTCTCCCTCGGCCTGGCCGTGACTATGTCGACTTTCCCAAGCTCCCTGAGCTTTGAGACCTTCTCGGAGATATCGGACTCGGTTGGGGGAATAATCTTCCACATCCTCCAAGCCTCGTTCATTATCTCCATGAACGCTGACTCGCTTATCCCAAGCCTCTTCCAGAAATCCCACTCAACAAGGTCCTTGTACTCGAGCTTCTCACCGGATCTCCTGTTCCAGATCTTCAGCCAAGCCCTCATAGTATCCGCCAAAACCCCATCCAGGTCCAAGGCTATCCTAAGCAATCCCCCTTCTGCGGCAACATTCTCCAAATCTCCGTTATATCGATTACTGCGAGGGTCATACTCGAGCACTGTGGCTAATCCTGCTTAAATACTGGCGGCGCGAAAATAGTTCGGAGAGAAGCTTAATTTGGAAAGGTTCCTTTCTCAAAGAATTTCTCAGTTCATGAGGTCTCCGCTGTTTTTTCCGTCAAGCGCCACGGCATCGGCCGCGATCGGGAGGCTTCGGAGATCCAACGGCTTCGAAGCTGTGGTGAAAACGAGGTCTAAGGAAAAAGTTGTAACGCTTTTAGATTTCCTCAAGGTAGTTGATCCGAGTCGGACCTCTCTCGAAAGCATCGCGACGTCGGCGATACCGATTTCCCCCGATGCCAGCTTGTTAGAAGCAATAGATCTAGTCCTCATGAGTCAGGCTTGGAGCTTAATCGTCAAACAATCTGAAAAGGTCTTGGGAGTCGTATCCCAGCTAGATATGCTCAAAGTCGTCTCAAGCGCTCCCTATCTTCGGGATATTCCATGCGGCGAGGTGGTGGACGTTGACGCGCCGCGGGTGAACACGGACGACAGGCTTTCAACGGCTCGAACATCGATGAGGAAATATGGGATCACTTATCTTCCCGTTGTCGAGGGCGAGAACCTCGTAGGCGCGATCTCGATCAGAGACTTGGTCTTCAATTTGCTGCAGCCTAAGAAGAGCGCGACGTGGGGGAGTCGAGGTGGAGAATCCGCCGGGCCTTGGAGGATGCCTGTTAAAAGCATGATGGACCGCTCCCCGTTCACCGCCGAGCGAACTACTCCTCTTTCAAAGGTTTTGGAGACTCTGGGAAACGGCGTGAAGGATGGATGCGTGGTCGTGGAAGGATCTAAGGTTTTAGGGGTAATAGGCCCGAGGGAAGCTCTCTCGGTTCTTCTCAGGTTCATGCCGAAAGAGGAGCCGCGGATCTACATAATCGGTCTACCCGAATTCGGGGATTTCGCGACCCTGAAGACCGCTAAGGACAAGCTGGCGAGAACCGTGAGCAGGATATTCGATCTCCGGCAAACCGTGGTGGAGGTCATGATCGACGTCGAGCAGAAAAAGAGGCAGGGTAAGAGAACGCTCTACGAGGTACGCGCTAGAGTATATTCGCCTAGTAGGTTGATCAACGTATCAGCTCAAGGCTGGTACCTATCAAAAGCCATCGACGACATCTGCAAAAGGCTTGACAGAAGGCGTTCAAGGGTCAAGAGGCGCCCGGATCGGGAGCCGAGACTATATATGAAGGGCTCCTAATCTGCTGAACAGCTCCCCCTTTTAGTGGGAAGAGTTAAGGAAATAAGGTGGCTTGTCCGGTCTAATGACCGAAACGGGGGCTACGGAATGCCTACGAACGTGCGGATCAAGCTGACTAGCACCGATCTGGAGAAGATCGAGCGAGTATGCTCCGAGATAAGGGACATAGCCCTGAAGACGGGGACCAAGATCAGGGGGCCGATACCGCTTCCCAGGAGGAGGCTCGTGCTCCCGGTGCGGAAGTCTCCATGCGGGGAGGGAACCGAGACCTGGAGAAAATATGAGCTCAGGATTCATAGGAGGCTCATAGACCTCTTCATAACGGATCAGCGGGTGATGAGGCAGATAATGAGAATCCAGATCCCCGAAGACGTCTCCGTCGAGATGACCGTGCACTAAGCTATAACCCCGACCGTTAGAAGCTGGTATATCGTGTGGGAGACGAAGAACACCACTAGGGTAACTAAGGCCGCTGTCGCGCCGTTTAATCTCCTGCCGTAAGCGGTTAAGGCCGTTAGGAAGGGGAGGGTCGCGACTTGGGCTATTATGAGGTATACGTCTCTGATCTGGTAGTAGAGCGGGGTGCGCTCTGGAGGTATAAGCCCCAATCCGAGAAGCCTGTTGAGCGATAGGATGGCCGGGAAGATCATGAGCGGGAGGCATGCGACGATAAGCGATGAGAAAAACTTGACCTCGTCGAGAAGCGAGGCGCCGGCCACTTTCCTAACCCTGTCTAAAACGGATTCGCCCTTAGATCCCTTGAAGAGGACTCCGGAGAAAAGGATCGCGACCACGGTGATGAGCCCGTAGAGCGCTAAGGTGTTGAGGAGATATGAGCCCGCGGTCAAGAAGACGTTAGGCCTAACCGGATAGAAATGCATCAGGATCGAGATCTGCCTACTATAGATCAGGAGGACGGTTGAGAGAACGAATCCAAGAGCGGGAACTATGAAGGTGACGACTTTCTGCTCATAGAGCGGCGTATAAAGCCAGACCGGGAAGAAGAGGTTCGTCAGGATCCTGGCCATTCTTCCCCCGCTTTCGGGCTCGGCGAGGTCGGCGGCTGAAACCGTTCCCTTCTCCTTGAGGGCTTTGTAGACGCGTTTTCCCTCCTCGGTGAGGACGTAGTTCCGGTCCTTGTCCTGGGTTACGAACCCGCGGAGCTGTCTGAGGTTGTAGTAGAGCGATCCCGTGCTTATCTTCAAGCTATCCCGGAGGGCCGTCGCGCTGATCTTCCCAGCGTCCCCGATGGCCAAAAGGATCCTCCGCCTCGTCCTATACCTCAGGAGCCAGAGGAGCTCGTCCTCGGTCCGCTCCCTTATCGCCGTGATCAACATCCGGCCTCGAATCCCTACTCAACTAAGGGCTTTAAAGAGATTGCTCCTCCGCCTCGCCTATAGCTCGGCTTAAATAAACGTAAATCGCAGATAATATTCGGAGAGGATCGGGATAATATGAGCTGGAGCGAGGACTCCGTGAGCTTTAGGGCGGCGATCAGGCGGAGCGGGAACAGCCTCGTGATAACGATTCCAGCGGAGCTCAGCCAGCGATTCCTCCTCAGGGAAGGCCAGGAGCTCCTGATCTACGGCTTATCGAGGAAGGTTCCGGAGTTCGAGGGAGCGCTTCAGATCTATCTCGGATACTTCGTCGTCCAGGAGAAGGCTCCGACCGCGGTCTTCAAGGTCGAGGTGGGGGAAGAGAAGATCCCCTTGCTTCAGGAAGTGGTTAAGGAGATCGAGGAAAAGTATCTTCCTTCCAGGGTTGATTTAATGAAGCTCGGGGACTCGGAGGTCGAGGTGGACTTCGTCTTCGGCGCGATAACCCCTACGACCATAAGGAGGGTTAGGGAGAGGAAGGAGGTCGAGGCAGCTGCATCGGAGATAGAGTTCAAGCTTTCATCAGCAGGCTTCAAGATCTCGGAGAAAAAGATCGAGGACAAGATAATCGAGTGGAGGAACATCGACCCAGCGAAGCTCTCAAAAGCGCCCTACAAGGTCTCGGAAGTAGTCAGATGGCGATGGGAGATCTAACGAGGAGGAGACCGCCCAAGTGAAAGTGATCGCGGATCTCCACGTTCACAGCAAATACTCCGGCGCGACCTCGACGAGAATGAATATTCCCGAGATCACGGCCTTCGCCGAGCTGAAAGGATTAAACATACTCGGAACAGGAGATGTCCTCCATCCCAAGTGGCGGCAAGAGCTTAGGAGAGACTTAGAACCTGTTGAAGGCGGATTATATCGGCCGAGAAGCGGGCCTGAGATCTATTTCATCCCCCAGGTGGAGGTCGCAACCGTCCACGAGTACGAGGGAAAGGCTCGCAGGATTCACCATGTGATCTTGATGCCGAGCCTCGAAGTAGCAGAGCAGCTCTCCGACGAGCTTAGGAGGTTCGGTGACATAGCCTCCGATGGAAGACCCGTGCTGAGCATTCACCCGGCCGAGCTCGTTGAAATAGTCATGAGCCTCGACTCGAGGAACATAATTTTCCCGGCGCATATCTGGACGCCGTGGTGGAGCATATTCGGCGCGAGGAGCGGCGTGGACCGGATGGAGGAATGCTATGAGGATCAAGTCAAGCATATACACGCGATCGAGACGGGGCTGAGC
>JAGGVM010000065.1 GCA_021157985.1 Nitrososphaerota archaeon
CCGCCTCTATGAATTTTCTTACGACATGGTCGAGGTGGCCGTCTCGCTGGAGATTATCTGGGAGGACGTCGTCGGTTACGAGGAGGTATCCGATCGGGTTGGGGAGAGACTTCAACCCGTTTACGAACTCCGATGGGTCAAGGACATACGGCGCTCTCAGCTTTATCAGCATCCCTAGCCTCAGCTTTTCCAAGGCATCCTCGAAGACTATGTTCTCGTGATCGGCCTCCATCCCCGCCGCTATATACGCGTTCAGATCCAGGCCCTTCAAGAAGACGTGTCCATCGATTACCACGTTCCTCCTCCTACCAACCTTCACGATGTCGATTATCCGGGGATCGAGGTTCACGACCCCCGCGAAATCCATTACCTCCGCCAATCCGATCACCCGACTCCACCCCAGCATTTCGTCAACATCTTCGGCCGTTATCTCAGCTCCCGCCGTCTCCCTCCCAGGAAGAGATGGAACGCAAGTAGGTACCAGAACGTATACCTTAAGCGGAAGACCCTCGCTTCCCTCGAGCATGTACTTGACGCCCCTCTTTCCGAGAACGTTCGCGATCTCGTGCGGATCTATGGCCACGGTGGTGACCCCTCGGGGGAGAACCGCTTCGGCGAACCGGAAGGGAGTGATCATGCTGCTCTCGATATGGAGGTGACTATCAATAAGCCCTGGAACAGCATACAACCCCCTTCCATCAATTCTCTTGGATGCTTTGAGATCTTTAGGAGAACCTTCAGCGACGTAGGCTATCTTGTCGCCGAGCACTCCTATCGATGCTTCATAGAGCTCCCCCGTGAACAAGTTCACATAGTTAACGTTTTCAATTAAGAGATCTACGGGAACGAGTCCCCTCGCCGCCTTTATCAAATCTTCCAAGCTAGGCGATCTGGATCCTTTCTGCATAAGCCCTCACCTTGATCGAGAAAGCGGATAGGAGTTCAGGAGTCCTCACGTTTTTTAATCTTTTCCCGCGGAGAAGTCGGGAAGATTTGTTAGATGCCGTGAACTCGATAAGGCTGGATTTGTTCGAGGTTTTGGCTGAGGACTTGTTGGCCAGGATCGGGAGGCTTAGGACGAGGGATGGGAAAACAGCTGAGACCCCGCTTTTCCTACCGGTGATAAACCCGGTTTCCCAAGAGATCACGGCCGCGTGGATTAAAGAGAACCTAGGCGGCGAGGCGGTCATAACGAACGCTTACATAATCTATAAGAGGCTTAGAGCGGAGGCGTTGGAGAAGGGAGTTCACGGAATCCTCGGCTTCGACGGGATAATCATGACCGATAGCGGCGGATATCAGGTCCTCGAATACGGAGACGTAGACGTGACCCCGGAGGAGATAGCCAACCTCCAAGAAGACATGGAGAGCGATATAGCCGTTCCCCTCGACATACCGACCGGGATAAGCGGGAAAAAGGAAGCAGAGAAAACCGTGGAGAAAACACTTGTAAACCTGAGGAAAACACTCGAGGTCTTGGAGAAAAGAGGGAAGAGGAAATCTCTTTGGACGGCCCCGATCCAGGGAGGAGTTCATTTGGATCTGCTGAGAAGATGCGCGTCTGAGGAGCGGGAGATGGGGTTCGATTTATTCGCCCTCGGGAGTCCGACCCCGCTTATGGAAGGATACAGGTTCGACAAGCTTTTCAAGATGATCTCCGCGGTTAGACCCATTATAGGCTTCGGTAAGCCTTTGCACTTATTCGGAGCAGGCCACCCGATGATATTCCCTTTCATAGTCGCCTTAGGTGTGGACATGTTCGATTCGGCCAGCTATTACCTCTACGCGAAGGACGATCGATACATGACTGAGACGGGGACGATAAGAGTGGATAAACTCGACTACCTTCCATGTGATTGCCCGGTCTGCTCGAAGACGACGGCGAAGGAGCTCAAGGAAATGAGCAAGGAGGAGCGGACAAGGATGCTGGCGATTCACAACCTCCACGTATGCTATAGGGAGATCAGGAGAGTGAAGCAAGCGATAAAGGATGGAAGGCTCATGGATCTCTTGGAACTCAGAGCCCGAGCCCACCCCAACCTCTATCAAGGATTCATTGAGATCATGAAGAACAGGAACCTCTTAGAGCTCATGGAAAAGCATACGCCCATTTCCAGTCGGAGGGGAATGAACCTCTACGATGAAATAAGCATGAAGAGGCCGAAGGCAGCATCAGCGAGAAAAAGACTCATCCAAAACGTTTTATCCGGTAGGAAGATTCAGAAAGTCTTACTCATCCCGGAGACCTTGAAGATTTCATTTGAGAAAGCGGCGCGGCTTCCGGAGCAGGTCGATGTACTTTATTATGGCAGCCCATTCGGACTCGTCCCCTTAAGCTTAAGATATAGTTACCCGTTCTCTCAAACGAATTACCCTCGAGCCTTGATCGAGAGGAAAACTGAGGAACTCATCGAAGAGATATCCGAGATCCTTAAGAGAGCTGGATGTAAAGTAGCTTACTTAGTCAAGGCGAGGTCGAGCTATCTTAAAGTCTTCGAGGAGAAGCTTGCGAGCAAGCTGAAGGAAAAAGAGATTAAAGTCGAAGAAATAATTGACGTAAGAGAAATGATCGGGAAGACCGGCTCATTGAATGGTTCCACGCTTTAACTCTACGCATACAAACCCGTATTGCTCTGCTTCAGGTAACTCGAGCTCCACGGGCTTCTCAACCCGCTCTTCTCCAGGCGGATAACTAAGAGTCCCTATGAGCTTTCCAAGCCTTAATCCAATCTCCGAGGCCATTTCCACGATCTCGGACACCGTGTAGAAATGTGCATAGGTATAAAACGGGTTTCCTTTTTCAGCGAGCTCGGAGTATAGCCGCCCCCAAGAAGAGTTTCGTGGAACTATGCAGGCGATCACCCGCTCGGAGACTCGAGCCGCTTCCTTTAATACTGATACAGGATTATCGACGAAACAAAGAGTAACTATTAGGAACGAGCAATCGAAGAGATTAGATCTCAGCGGGAGGCTTTCCCCAACTCCCTGAACTAAATCAACATCGTCGGCTGAAACCTTCTTCAGCATCTCCAAGCTCGGGTCAACTCCCACGATAACGCCCGTTCCGCTCGTGAAGCGTCCTGTTCCAACGCCTATTTCCAAAGCTTTTTGACAATTAAAAGAGCGTGCGGCCGCGAGCTCGCTGAAGTATAGTCCGCGATGCTTCTCGTACCATTCATCGTATTCGGATGCCTTAGAATCGAATATCTTACTCGTGCTCATGATTTTTACACTTCTGAGGCCATCGCCGTTAATAGCTCCTCCGCGTACGGATATTTCTGCATGTTCTCCTTCATCACTAGGAACTTCCTCTCGATTACATCGAGCGCCATCTTCGCCGCGAGAGCCGGAGTCCATGACTCGCCTACTCCTACGAGATGGACCTTATCGGTGTTGAGCCTGGCCCTGCAGTGGATTAGATGTGAGCCACCGCGTCTTTCGCGATGCTCCTTGAAGTAAAGGGTTAGGTACCCTGTTCCGAAGCTCTCGCCCAGTCTCTCAAGATATCTTCTGACGACATCCATCACCTGCTCCTTATCTGAATTGCTCAGATCCCTCACTTTGAAACTCAGTTGAACGCTTATCGCGGGTTTCTCGCGCTCGGATAAAGCTGCCAAAGGCTCGAGAACATCGGATCGGGTGATTATTCCAACGGGTCTACCGTCTTGGACGACTATCAGACATGAAACGTCGTTATCTATCATTCTTTTCAAAGCTCGATCAAGAGGCTCATTAGGCGACGCGATTACGACGTCGGCCGTCATTATATCCCTTACTTGGTGGCTCAGAGTTCTGAGCTTTTCTCCGGCGTATTCTCCTCTCGTCGCCCGCTCCCTAGGCTGGATGACCTTGACTAGGATGTCGTTGACCGTGACCACGCCCACCAGCTTATCTCCTTCCACTACTGGAAGTCTTGAAACGCCGCTCTCCCTCATCAAAACTATCGCTCGGCCTATAGTCGAGTCTGGAGTGACGGTGGTTAGATCCCTGCTCATAATATCTCTAACCCTATATTTCGAGAAGAACCGCTCTCCAACGGCTCGGAATAGATCCTCCGCCGTGACCGACCCAACTATCTCATCACCCTCCCTAACGGGTAAAACATTTACGTTGTTCTCCAGCATTAGGCGGGCTGCCTCGCTGACGGATTCATCTATGTCTATCTGAGGCAACTTCACGGCCATGGTCCTGGCCTTCGTCGTCTCGGGGTCGTAGACCCCCCTTATCGCTATTCTCTGGGTTATCGCTCCTAGAATTTTACCGGAGCGAGCGTCTCGAACGAGCACGAGCGGAACCCGATGCTCCCTGAATATACCTATGACCTTGCTCATGGGAGTATCTCCATCGACCGCGTGAACCTCCCTTCTCATAACCTCCCTGACCGGGGGAAGAGAGATGTTCATACCAATAGATAGATGGCTCCGCCACAATATAGCCATGTTGACCTATGGATCGCAATCTTTAAGATGTAGCGGAAAGTTTAGAGCAGCTAGACGAAAGCTAAGCGTGGAAGGGATGAAAGTTCGTTTTTTAGGCGCGTTAGGAGAAGTCGGAAGAGCGGCTATATTGGTCGAAACCGAGAGAGCTAGAATACTCCTGGATTACGGGGTTAAGCCCGGGGACCCGGAGCCGCTTTTCCCGGGACATGTGGCCGCGAAGGACTTGGACGCGGTGATAATAACTCACGCCCATCTCGATCACAGCGGGGCAGCTCCCCTCTTCATGCTCGACGGGAGGACGAAGATCTACGCTACGGATATGACCTTCAAGCTCTGCGACTTACTGCTCAGAGACTTTCTGAAGCTGAGCGGCTACTATGTTCCCTACGAGGTGCTCGAGGTCGAGGAGTTCATCAGAAGAGGGATAAGAGTAGAATACGGGGAAACTATAAGGGTCAAGGATGCGGAGATAACTTTCCTCGACGCCGGCCATATACCGGGAAGCATGCAGGTCCTGATAAACGCGGATAAGACGATTCTATATACGGGAGACTTCTCGACGAGGCGTACGAGGCTTCTGAGGGGCACGAACTACTATCCGAGAGACGTTGACGCCATTATCACAGAATCGACCTACGCGTTGACCGATCACCCGAAGAGAGAAGAACTTGAGAAAGACTTCGTGAAAAGCGTGAGGGAGATAATCGACATCGGTGGGAGGGTTCTCGTCCCTGCCTTCGCGGTCGCGAGAGCCCAAGAGATCATGAGCGTCTTAGAGGCATATGGAATCAGGGAGTCAATCTCCCTCGACGGAATGGCCGTTAAAGTCCTCAACCTCTTCTTAGAGAACAAGGAATTCATAGACGGATACCAGCTATTGTACTCCGCCGCCAAACACGTTACTAAGATCGATGATCGAAGAAAGCGTAAAAGAGCCGCTGAGAAGCCGGGGATAATAATAAGTCCTGCGGGCATGCTCAAGGGAGGGCCTGCGGCCTTCTACGTCGGGAGGATATACGACGATCCCTATTCCGCGATTTACCTGGTAAGCTTCCAAGTCCCAGGCACCCCTGGCGCTAGGCTTCTAGAAGAGGGAAAGCTCACGATTCAGGGAGAAGACGTCAAGGTCAAGGCGAGGGTTAAGCAGTTCCTGTTCAGCGCTCACGTTGGAAGAAAAGAGCTCAGATCATATCTCAAGCGCGTTAAATCGGATGCGAAAGTCTTCGTGGTTCACGGAGAGCCCGAGGCGTGCAATGACCTCGCGAACTACGCGAAGGAAGAACTCGGGTTAGATGCGAGGGTTCCGGATAAAAACGTGGTCTACGAGATTTAAATCGCTTCATTCAAAGAGTCGAAGGACATGCCGAGATGCAGGCTGTGCGGTAAGCCGGATGCCGAATACTTCCTCAAGCACGCGAGAATTTACTTATGTCGAGATTGCTTCGTCAAGTATTTCGAGCGTAAGGTTTCGAGGACTATTGAGAAGCATCGGATGCTTAAAGATGCGAGGGTCGTCGCGGTCGCGGTCTCGGGGGGAAAGGATAGCATGAACCTTCTCAAAGTTCTGCGTAAAATCGCCTCAGACGTTGAGCTAGTGGGGTTGCATATTGACTTGGGGATTCCGGGATACTCGGATGAGAGTAGAAGAGCTGCGGAGGAGTTCTGCGGAAAACTCGGGATCCGATGCCTAGTTTATGATCTGAAAAAAGAAGAGGGATACTCTATCCCCGATTTCCTCGAGACACTTTACAAGAAGAGGATATGCGGGGTGTGCGGAACCGTTAGGCGTTATCTATTGAATAAAATAGCATATGAGATCGGAGCGGATAGGCTTGCGACCGGCCACAACCTCGACGACACGGTGGAGCTGCTGTTCGACCTATATCTCAGAGGCTCTATCGAGGAAATCGTCCGGATAAGGCCTGTCAACTGGAGCAGCAACCCCAAGATGGTCACGCGGATAAAGCCCCTGATAGAGCTTACCGATGAGGAGAACAGGTATTATGCTGAAGCCGAGGGAGTCCCGTACTCCGATGCTGAATGCCCCCTGGCCCGTGGATCGAGGATGCTGAGGAGGAAGAAGCTCATGGACCTAATCGAGGAGGAGATACCGGGGTTCAAGCACACCTTCTATAAAACCCATCTTAAGAGAA